>NZ_DANC01000021.1:0-113643 GCF_002499755.1 Methanoculleus sp. UBA291
TGCTCAATATACCGGGACGCCGGAACTGGAAGCACCAGACCGGGCCAGGTATGGCATATACGATGCCGTAACCGGTGAGTTGACCCGACAGAAAGAGAGAAGACCAAAACAATACGAATGTGCGCAGTGTATGTACTATGATCCTGAGCGTGCCTACTGCACCTATATTTATGCGCCCGTGGATATCCTGTTTGTGTGTCCGCAGGTTCTCGATAATCCCATGCGACGCTGAGTGTTGCGCGACAGCAGCAGAGAACGCGACAGTCGTTACAATCCGGATCAGGTATAGAGACGAGACGCGAACCCCCACCACATCTCGGCCAAGCCGGTAGGAACAGCGGTCTCGTCAGGTTAGGAACAGGTCGTCGAACCCGACAATGCCGGATCACCCAACATTTTTGTATCACTCCTGCCATGGCGTAGCCTGATTGCCATGCCAGGTGCAGACTACATCTACCCAAACGTCACAGAAGTCGCGCAACGGGGAGGACTCCTTGAGCGCTGGCATCTTGCCGAACGGTTCGGCTGCACGTATATCGAAGTTCCCGCCGATTTCATCAAGAACAAAACCGAGGTGGAGCGAACCGGGCAGGAGATCGGCTCCATGCTCAACCGGTCGTCTATCCTGCACCTTTACGAGCAGGATACAGACCTTCCAGGCTCTCTCGACTACGTCATGCACACCGAACCGGCCGTCCCGAGAAGAGATCAGCACCATAGGCAGGTGAAAGCGGCGTTGCGGTGGCGCGACCCGGACTGGGTGATCGCGTTCGGGGACATGCTCCTTGAGATCGAGGACCGTCTGGGCATTCCTCCCGGGATCATCGAGATTCACCCCGGCGACAGGAGGAACGCCCACACCGATATCGTCGCGGCGATGCACACCCTGATCGCCGCCCACTGGAACGCGTTTGGGGCAGAACCCCTGGTGCTGCTTGAGAACAACAAGGACCAGAGCATCTCCACCGGGAGCCAGATCCGTGCGTTCTGGACGACGCTCAAGAATGTCCACCCGGAGATCGCCGGACTTGCCGGGATCGCCCTTGACCCCTGGAACCTCTACGCCGCCGAAGGAGAAGATTTTCCGGAAGCGCTCCGGCAGGTCCCGCGCGAGGCCCTGCGGGCCTTTCACATTCACAACAACCTTGCCCCTCCGTCGATGACCGATCCGATACCCTGGCGGCAGGTATTCTCGGTGATCGGCGGCCTTCCCGACACGCCCTGCATCAAACCCGCGGTCTACCGGAAGAACATGGTTTTCGGGGCGATTGCCTTCTGCGAGGAGATGCTTGCCGCCCCAGAGACGCTCTCTCCCGAGCCGCCGGCATGAGATTGGGGGCGACGGCGGTTTACCGAGATCCAGGCCACCGGGCCGGGCCAACATTCATAACGTTAAACCGCCAGAAGGTGCCGCATGAAACTGATAGCAGCCCCTGAGTTCCCCGCAGGCGTTGAGTGGCTCAATACCAATCGCCCGCTCTCCGTCCGCGACCTTGCAGGCAGGATTGTGCTGCTCTCTTTTCAGACGTTTGCCTGCTCAAACTGCATACGCCTGGCACCGGAGGTCCGGCACCTCCAGGATAACCACCCGGACCTGGTAGTTATTGAAGTTCATTCACCAGGGTTTGAGTCCGGCGCGGTTGCCGGGAACCTCCGCGAGGCGGTTCGCCGCGCCGGAGTACGTGGTCCCATCGTCGTCGACCCCGATCGTCTCCTCTGGCAGGCCTTCGGGGTCCGGGACTGGCCGACCCTTATCCTCATCGACCCGGAGGGGAACATAGTCGGGAAGACCACCGGAGAGGGGCTATCTGGGAGGCTCGACCTGAAGATCGACCTGATAGTGAAAGAGTTCGAGCAGCGCGGTTTATTGGCAAGGGGGCCGTTGCAGTCCGGAGCCGATCGGGAGACGGCGCGGGAGGGGACCCTTTACCACCCCGCCAAGATCGCAGCGGACCATGCGGGGGCACGGCTCTTTATAAGCGATACCGGCCACCATCGGATAATCGTCGCCGACAAAGCAGGAAAGATTCTGGAGACAATCGGCTCCGGAGCCGCCGGAAACGCCGACGGGTTGTTTCAGGAGGCGGCTTTCTACCTGCCGGAGGGCCTCGCCTTCGATGAGGAGGCGGGAACTCTCTACGTTGCAGATACCGGGAACCACATGATCCGGCAGGTTTTCTGGCCCGACCGGCGGGTGACGACGGTCGCCGGGACCGGACTTGCCGCCCCCTCGCCCGGTGAAGGCGGACCGGGTACCGATGTAGCGCTGAACGCGCCCCGGGACCTCGTGCTGATGGGCGGCTATCTCTATATCGCAATGGCCGGGGGGAACCAGATCTGGCGGCTGGATCTGGCCGCCCGCACAATAGAACCATACGCCGGGTCGGGCCTGGAGGCCCTGGTCGACGGCCCGTTTCCAAAGGCCGCTTTCGCCGGACCCGCCGGCATCGTCGCCGACGGCGAGGTGCTCTACGTAGCCGACAGCGGGGCTTCGGCGATCCGGCGGATAAAGCGGGGGATGGTCGAGACGTCCATAGGGCACTCGCTGGAAGACTTCGGCGACCTTGACACCATCGCCGGGATGGCCCGTATCCGTCACCCGAAGGGTATAGCCTACCGGGACGGGGCGGTCTACATCGCCGATACCGAAAACCATAAGATCAAGCAGTTCGACCCGGGCACCGGCTGGGTTCTCACCATAATCGGGAACGGCAGCCGCGGCCACCGGGATGGACTGTCGGGGGACGCGAAACTGAACGAGCCGGACGGCCTGGTCGATTTCGGAGGGCTCTGGTATATCGCCGATACCGGCAACCATGCCGTCAGGGTCTACGACCCGGTGCGCCACGTGGTCTCGACCATGAGACTCTGGAAGTAAAGTGCCCCGGGAGCTCGGGTTCCCGGGCTCTTCTGCCGGTTCCGGAGACAATGAGTTAGAAGGAAAGGTTTGAGTATACAGCCCACAGAGGAGCCATGAGAGCGAAGTACGCACTATTCATAGCCGTTCTGGTTCTCGGGGCGGCGGCCCTCGCCTGCGGCTGCACGGACCCGTCGGAGGACGGCGACCGAAACCAGACGGACGGCACGGCTGCCGCAACGCAGATGGGCGTGAACCTGACAATCGGTGAGGTGCTGGTCGGGGACGGGAACTTCTCGGCATTTACCCGCGCTATCGATGCAGCCGGGCTTGAGAGAGTTCTCGCCGGGCCTGGACCGTATACAGTTTTTGCACCCACCGATGAAGCATTTTCCCGGCTTCCCGAGGCGGTGATGCAAGACCTCTCAAACGACCCGAAGGGCAATCTCGCCGAGGTCCTGCTCTACCACATGGCTCCGGGAACCTATACGAGAGCCGAACTCGCCACGAATGGTACCATCGCAACGGTACAGGGCAACTCAATCTCTGTCGATGCCGACGGCAAGAACATAACGGTGAACGGAGTAGAGATCATCCGGGTCGATATACAGGCTATAAACGGCGTCATTCACGCCATTGATACGGTTATGGTCCCATCCGGCGTTACCCTGTCGGGACAGAACGAGACCGCCGCAAACGTGACGATGAACGTCACCGGCTGAAAGATTGCCTGCCCCGGACGCCCTTTCTGCGGCGCATACGAATTGCATTCGTGCCTGGAGATGTATCCGCATAAAGACCGATTTGATCGCGGATTGTAAAAGAAGCAGCCAATTACGGCTCTGTTGAGACCATATTTTGGTTCCGGAAGTCGTGAAGGCTGAAGGTCTTCAGTGTGCGGCAGGCTGAGCGGTCAAAACGAGAATGTACCGTGTAGCAGACGGAGAACCATCGCCACGGGAGAACGACTGCTAGTCCGGCAGAAACTCGAGCACGGAGGATGTGAGGAGAGGCTGACGGGGAGTGCAATACGCGGAACGCCCGAATCTTGAGAAACCTGAAGGATTTCGAGGGAAGCATCCCTCTCCCCTCACAGGGTCCCCATCCGAAATCCGTGTCAGGGCCGCAATCGACTCTCCAGAGAGGGTTTCAACAGGGGTCCATAACAACAGTTTTCCCGCGACCGCACAAACAGATGAGTCACCGTCGCCATCAGGGAGAACTCCCGACCCTCCCGGCATCGATCGTGAACGCTTATGCCTCGTTTTAACCTCAGTCCGTCGCTCATCGGCTGGTTCTTCTACCACGACTGCGAGCGCCACCTCCGCTACCACGCAACCCCGAGAGAGGAACGGGAGGCCGCCGGTATCCCGGCAGGCGCGATGGACCATAGCCCGGTGACGCAGGCCCTCCTGGATGCAGGAATCCGGTGGGAGGAAGAGGTCGTCCGTATGAAACTCGCAGGACATGTGCAGCTCCCGGCCGGGACCGGCCCCCTCTCCGGACGGTCGTTCTCTATCGAGGAGAGTTTCAACCTCCTCCCCCGGTTATCCCCGGGAGAGGCAATCTACCAGTCAACCATCCCGGTCTCGGTCCACTTCCTGCGCAACTACGGCATCAACCCGGAGGTGTACCGGTTCTCCCCCTGCCGCCCCGACCTCATCCGGCTGGATGGCAGGGGCGACGGGGGGCCGCATCTCTCGGTCATCGATATCAAGGCAAGCGAGGACCTCAGCGTCAGCCACCGGGTCCAGGCGACGCTGTATGCCCTGATCCTCGATCACGCCCTCCGCCTGCTCGGGATCGACCTCCCGGTCAACCTCGCCCGGGCAGGGATCTGGCTGTACGGGGACGACGAACCCAGACCGTTTGACCTGCACCTCAACATCCGGGTGATCGAGGACTTCTTCCGCCATCGCCTTCCGGTTATCTTTGCCGGCCCGCCGGGGGACGTGCCCTGGCACCTCACGGCACGATGCGAGTCCTGCGAATACTACGCGTGCTGCCGCAAGGAAGCGGAAGTTTCCGCCTCTGTCTCGCAGATTCCGGGCCTTTCATCCGTCGGGCGACGCTACCTCCGGGAAGCCCCGTGGGACCCCGGTCTCTCCATCAACACGCTTCCCGACCTCGAAGAGTTTCTCCGGGACCCCGAGAACGACCGGCACCTGGACAACTGCGGGTCGCTTGCAGATCAGGGCGACCGCCTGCGGGCGACCGTCCGGGCGCTCCGGACGGGAGAGGTCATCGCGCTCGCCGCAAGATCGCCGGCCCTCCCTGTCTACGAAGATATCGGTATCGTTCTCACGCTCCAGAAAGACCCCGTCTCCGGCCGGATATACGCTCTCGGGTTCCGGCGCTTCAAGGGCGAGGCGGTCTACGGAACGCCCTCAAACGAAGTTATCTCCGTCGCCCGGAACCCCGACGACTGCAACCGGGTGAGGCGGGAGTTTGTCCGGGCGCTCGCCGGAGAACTTGCAGCCGTCCACGAGTATAACCAGGGCCGGGAATGGACAGGGCAGAAGTCGGTGCAGACCTACGTCTACGACACTTACGAAGAGGAACTCTTCACCAGACTGCTCGACGACGCAATCAGGGACCCCGAAACGGCGGAAGATGCCCTGCGGCTGCGGTTTTACTACCAGGACCCCGGCATTGCTATCGGGTCCAGCCACCCGTCAACATCGATCCCGTTCCCTCTCGTCGTCCTGACGCGCGAGATCCGGCGACTGCTTGCGCTCCCCGTCCCGTTCACCCTCCGTCTGCCGGAGGTCCTTGCGGCAATCCCCTCTTCCCGTTTCGCATACCGGCTCGATCCGGGCACTCTCTTCTGGAACGAGCACAGCAACGCGCTCAAGAGCGACGCCATCATCATGGCGTGGCAGGGAACAAAGCCGGAAGCCGCAGACTGGGTCCGGCAGGAGATGTCGCGGCGTCTGCTTTCAGCGGGGAGCGTCCTCGACGGACTCCGTGAACGGGTTAAACCCGGCCTCGTGCGCTGGGCGGAGAATTTCCGGTTTCCGCGCCCGTGGGATGCCGCGGCACCTGAGATATCGCGCCTCCTCTTCATCGTAGAGTACGAATCGACCCTGGGTGCCCGGAAGGTGCAGGAACTGCGCAGCAAGCCGTGGCCGGTTCGGGTCCGGGACGGGATCAGCATCCCCGTCCGGAAGAGCGAAGGGAACTTCTGGAAGGTGCTCGGTCCCCTGGACCTTGCGCTCTTCGAGCAATCGCAGGCGTTCAGCTACCTCCTCATCCCTCGCGGCGAAGCAGGCGAAGAGGCCATGATCGCGTTCGACGACCTCCGCTACCGGAGCAGTCCGAACCCCGGGACGAGCGGAGTCTGCTTCGCCAGGGTCCGGGACACCATCGTCGACCGGAAGGCGGGTCAGGTCCGGGGACTTGTCCTGGAGGTGACGTACGGCCGGGAGATCGCACCTTTCGCGGAGGGCGACCTCGCGGTGCTGCACCCCCGTTTCACCGACTTTATCGTGGCGCACTACGTCGACCGCCTCCTCACCCTGGACGGACAGCCGGATAACACGTTCATCCGCCTCCTCCGCGACCCGCAGGGGTTCGCCGCCCCGGTCGTTGAACCCGAGGGACTCGTCGCCGATGCAGAACGGCTCGCCGCCGGCGCCGGGTTCACGCAGAGCCAGGCCGGGGCGTTCCGCCACCTGATGAGAGACCGGCTGACACTGGTCTGGGGGCCGCCCGGAACCGGGAAGACGCATTTTCTCGCGACGGCCATCCTCCTGCTCGTCAAAGCACGGAGGCTGCATGGAAAACGGGTCCGGGTCGGTGTCGCAGCGTGCACCCACGCTGCGATCGAGAACCTGCTCGTCAAGGTGCAGGAGTCCGTCGATGAGTTCGATCTCGCCGCCGACTTCCCCATCTACAAGTTAAAGGGCGCCAGAACAGCCGGAGGGGAGCGGAGCCTTGCGGTGCTGCCCCATGATCGGGCCGATACCGTCGTCGGCTACCCGTCCCTCCTCCTCGGCGGGACGGTGCACAGTTTCGGCAAACTCGAGAAGTCCCTCCCGTCTCTCGACCTCCTGATCGTCGACGAAGCGTCGCAGATGAGACCAACCGACCTTGCAATGGTGCTCCCGATGCTTGCCGAGGGGGGCCGTCTCATTCTCGCGGGCGACGACCTGCAGCTTCCCCCGGTCGTCCAGGGGGAGTACCCGCTACCGGAGGACGGCCTCCCCGGGCTTGAAGACTCCGTCTTTGCCTACCTCCGGCACCGCGACGACCCCGCGCGCCCTGCCTACACCTGCCAGCTCCAGGAGAACTGGAGGATGAACCGCACCCTCTCCTGCTTCCCGGCGGAGACGCTCTACGGCGCCGATTACGCCCCGGCGAACGATACGATCGGGCGGCAGCAAATCGCCCTCGTCCCGGGTCCTCCGGGAGAGGAATGGGTCGAGCAGGTCCTCGATCCGGCATACCCGCTCGTGCTCTGTGTGCTTGAGGGTGTCCGGACGACGGTGGAGAACCAGATCGAGGCAGCGCTGGTTACCAGCCTTGTCGGAGCGCTCCGGGAGAAGCTCATCGACCCTCAGTCGGGTAAGCCGTATCCGGCAACGGGGGAAGGAGACTTCCTCTTCTGGCGGCGCGGGCTCTTCATCGTCAGCCCGCACCATGCCCAGATCGGCGCAATTCGGAGTCGCCTTGACAGGATGCGGGCATGGGAGTATCCGCCGTTCGTGGACACCGTCGACAGTATGCAGGGACAGGAAGCAGAGGCGGTTATCGTCAGTTACGGCGTAAGCGACGTCGAGACCGCTCTTGCAGAGGCCGAGTTCATCTACAGCAGAAACCGCCTGAACGTTTCGCTGACCCGGGGACGGTCGAAATGCATCGTTTTTCTGCCCCGGCCGCTGCTGGAGCCGCCGCTCGACCTCGTACAGAACGAGAAGGCGGCAACCGGCCTTCGGCACATGCTCGACCTCCAGGAGTTCTGCCGGGACCACGGAAAGGAACGGACGTTCGACCTGGATGGGGCGGCAGGCGCCCGGCTCACCGTGATGCGGGCGCGGGTGGAGGGAGGTTCCCACCTCGTGCACGGATCTCCATCGGATATTGCAACCGGAGAAAGGGCCTGACGCAATCCGGTTTACCGGGACGGTCGGGAAAATTCCAGTTTCCGCCATCATCCCGGGGCTTTGATCTCCGGCAAGCGCGAAGGGGACGCTTTGGGCAGGAAAGTGTCGGACCTGCCATTCTCAGCGCTATTAACGTCCCATCCCCGACCCAACCTATTTCCCCGGGTCGGACCAAACAGATGGTGTGATCGGCAGTCTCGACCCCGACCAGAACGCACGCGAACGCGACATCCTTGCCGCCATCCGGGAGCAGGGAGCCACCCTGGAGACCATGGGCCTCTTTCAGGACCTTATTCTCTCCCATTACCGGGCTCACGGCCGCGACCTTCCCTGGAGGCAGACCACCGACCCTTACCGTATCCTCGTCTCCGAGATCATGCTCCAGCAGACGCAGGTCGAGCGGGTCGCCGTAAAATACCCGGAGTTTATCGAGCAGTTCCCGAATTTTGAGAGTCTTGCCCGCGCACCGAAGAGCGAGGTGCTGCGTGTCTGGCAGGGCATGGGTTACAACCGCCGGGCAATCGCGCTCCAGAAAGCCGCCGAGCGCGTGGTGGAGGAGAACGGCGGCCGGCTCCCGGCGGATGTCGAGGCGCTTGCAGCCCTCCCCGGCATCGGGAAGGCGACCGCGTCGGCAATTGTCGCGTACGCGTTCAACATGCCTGTCGTCTATATCGAGACGAACATCCGGCGAATCTTCATCCACTTCTTCTTCCAGGGCCGGGAGGGCGTGCGGGACGACGCTATCCTCCCGCTCGTCGAGCAGGCGCTCTACCGGGAGAACCCCGGGGAGTGGTATAGCGCATTAATGGACTACGGCACGATCCTGAAGAAGCGGACGGCAAACCCGAACCGGCGGAGCGCGTCCTACACCCGGCAGAGCCGATTCGAGGGGTCCGACCGGCAGGTCAGGGGCCGGATACTCGCGCTCGTTCTTGATGAGGGGGCGGTCACCGAGGAGCAGGTGATACTCCGGGTCTGCGAGAATCCCGGACGGGTAAGAAAGATCCTTGGTGACCTCGCGCGGGAAGGGTTCGTCGCCGAGAGCGAAGGGACCTATACCTGCAGGTAATGGGGGAAGAACGCTTCAGGGCGCAGCGATATCGATTGTCGGAGGGACAAGCGCCGCGCGGATGGCATGACAGATGCCGTTCGTGCAGAACGCGTCGGCCTCGACGATGGGGACGCTGTTGACGGTGATGCCCCGGTCGGACGACCGTATGACCAGGTCGGTCCCGAGGCTCGACCTGACGGCAGTGACGCTCCGGAGGTCCTCGGAAGTGAACTGCCCCGGCACCACGTGGTAACTCACGATCAGGAGAAGTTTATCCGGGTCCTGCCGGAGTTCGTCCATCCGGTCCTTCCGGACCCGCATAAACGCCTCGTCCGTAGGGACGAAGACGGTAAACGGTCCTCTTTCGCGGAGCATCGGCTCCATGCCAGCAATTCGGACCAGTTCGAGAAACGTCGTGAGACTCCCGGAGTCTTCCAGGGTAGTAATGATGTTCTTCATACTGCTCTTCTCCACGCACACCACTACCCCTGCAGGATTATTTATACGTTCTCCCGGAGCCGGCCCTGCCGGCAACCGTATCGGCAACAGGAGGCCGGAGCAGAGCGTGGACCGCGTGGCAGATCCCGTTTGTGCACCACGCATCGGACTCCACGACCGGCACGTTGTTGACCAGCACCCCCTCCGGGGCGATGTCCACGGTCAGGTCTTCCCCCTGGAGCGAACGCAGGGCCCGTATGCCGAGCAGGTCGATCATAGAATGCACCCCCGGGACGATATGGTAATTCAGCAGATCGGCGAGCCGGTCGGCATTCTCCCGGATTGTGGCGAGGTCCGATACTGCCCGCAATGCATCGTCGTCAGGAACAAAGAGCGTATAGGGCCCTTCGGCGCTCAACCGCCCTTCCATGCCGGCGGCCCGTACCAGGTCGAGGAACGTGGTAAATGAATCCGATTCACGCAGGGTCGCAAGGATGTTCTTCATGAAGGCCAACTCCCGCCGGGAGTATATAAAAATACGGGCGGTTCCTCACGGCCCCGTGGGTCTATCGCATGGAAGAAAGACACCCCGTAGGGTCCCTGTATCCGAAACGGCGTTTTACCATTCCAAGATCGGAAGTCCCCGAGTCAGGCCGGTCTCTTCACCCGCGCCGCAACGGCGCGCGGCAGGAGCACCCGGTCGATGATGTGGTAGATGCCGTTCGTGCACTCAATATCTGGCTCGACAACGGTGGCGTCGTTCAGCCGAATCGCTGCCGGAGGCCCCGTGATATCCAGGTGTTCCCCCTGCAGGGTGGCAATCGCCTCCAGCTGTCCGAGTTCACGCACAGTGAGTTTGCCCCTGACGATGTGATACGCGATCATATCCGCGAGTCTCTCCCGGTCCTTCAGGACAGCGTCCAGCACCTCTGCGGAAAACGCGGAATACGCCTCATTCGTCGGGAAAAACGCCGTATACTCGCCCTCCCCCCGGAGGATCTCCTCCATCCCTCCAGCCTGTATCATCCTCGTGGAGATGCTCAGCCGGCTGTCTTCCCGGTTTGTCTCAAAGATACTCTTCATCGATGATCCACCTACGGACACCGGGGGTACTTTGATGGATATATAAAATTGCATTCATAATAACGACAGGTCCCGGGGGCGGACTGCCAGCCCCCGGAAGGACGGCGACAGAAAGAAAAAGGGTATTCTGGTCCGGGTTTAGTCCGCTGCGTATGCTTCGTAAGCCTGGGCGAGCGTCGCAAAGGGGACGCCGTCAAGGACGTGGAGGACGCCGTTATCGGCCTGCACGTCTCCCTCAAGCACGAGGGCCTCATCCACCTGGGTGCCCTTCCCGGTCTTCCGGACCATGATGGAGTTTCCTTCGGCGGTCTTCACGACATTCTTTGCCAGCAGCGTATCGAGCTTGCACGCATGGTTGCGGATGGTGAAGAAGTCGATGAGATGCGAGAGCATCTGCTTATCGTTTAAGATCATTGCCCGGTTTGGTTCGGGGATCGCATCCCACGCCGAGTCGACCGGAGCAAAGAACGTCATCGGCCCCTCCCCCTGCAGCACCGCATCTTCGCCGAGCGTCTGAATGATCGTGACAAGCCGGCTGAACCTTCCATCGCTCTTTAACGTATCAAAGATCTTCGCCATATCAGGCACCTTCCTGTAAGGGCCCTTCGTAGGTTATTGTATATATTGATTATTATACAAATGTTAAGATACAAATGAGGGAGAGAATAACGACCCGGGTAAAATGCCGGCCCGATTGACCGAAGACGCCGGAGCACCGCCTGGCTGTGCTCCTCAGGGGGTCCCGCCGGTCAGGTCACGGATATACCGGTTAAGGAGTTCGAGCGCCTCCCACTCCCGGGGGCCGCCGCACTTCCGGGCAAGGCCGGTATGGTGTTTGACCAGTTGTCCGAGCCACGGATCGCGGTTCCTGATATAGCGGGTGGCATGGACCGTCGCTTCAACGATGCTCGAAAACCCCCGGTTCACCGGGTGCAACCGCAGGTCAAGCACCTCCTCGCGGAAGGGGACGAGCCGAACGGTGATCGCCTCGTCGCTCGACCGTTCCACATCGGCGACGAACGCGGCCCAGGCCTCCACGTCGCGAAGACGAGAGACGACCCGCCCATCGATCTTCTCCATAACGAAGGCCTCCGGAGGCAGGTCATCAAAAGTGGTCCGGACGTAGAGCACCGGGTCAAAGATGAAGTTCGCCACCACCCAGCGGTCCCGGGCGATATTCCTCGCCGTATGACTCCCCCGGAAGAGAACCATGTGCAGGGAGCCGCTCCGGTTGATGATCCCCATAGGTGCGGCGTTGCAGTCGGTGGTCGCAATCACTTCGTTGATCCCCTCGCTCAACAGTCCCACTGCCATCCCTCCCCGAGCGCCACGTAAATTCCGGCGATGGTGATATCGGCAAGCGAACCCGGGTTGATACCCTCCCGGATGCATTCGGCGTCGAAGGCAGCGAGATCGCGCCCTCCGTCAAGTACTTCGGCCGCACACCGCATCGTCTTCTCAGCCGTCTCCATCCCGTGCTTCTTTGCAATGAAGGTGTCGGGCTCCGAAGCAAGGAGGTCGAGGAACGCCTTGACGATTGCCTCCCGTCCGTGCCCGTGCGCATGGAGCAGGTCGGCGCTTCGGCGTGTCAGGCGGAATCCGTTCGTCCACTCCCGGGCAACCATATCCCGGGGCGCCGAGTAAGCCATGATGTCGGCAAGCGTCATGCCCCGTTCCCGGATCGCAGCAACCGAAGCCGGGTCGTTCACGTCCAGATCGTCGCGCTCCGCCATCCGGACATTGGTGAGGCCGAACGCCGCGTAGAAATCGACCGCATCTTCGACGTCGGTCCCGGCGACAACCCGCAACGCCCCGTCGATATCCTCCCCGAGGACGAGCGGGATGAGAAGAATGAACGCTCCGAAGTGGGTGTTTCCCCCGGCGTAACCGCTGGTGAGCCGGACCGCCTCCCGGATCAGTCGCCCGACCCGGCCGCCGGTCTTCTCGGCCGCATCAAAAGCAGGTCTCGCGAGGATCGTTGAAGCGAGGAAGTGCTCGAGACGGGTGCCGGAATAGTCGTGGCACCGGTCAACGTTCCCTGGTTTCGGGTAGGCGCAGACCTCGAGCATCATCGCCATCTGGGCCTGTTCAGCTCGATTCATCGGCGGTCTCTTTTTCATCGAATATCCTGTGCATAATCTTCTCGGAGAGACGGTGCTTGCAGCGCATGTACTCCCGCGCAGAGAGGCCCACATTCTCAAGCGTCATGTTCCGGAACATGCAGGGCGAACTGATCTTGCAGCACCAGGCGAGGCTCCCGAAACAGGTGGTCTTCCCGTTTTCGAGTGCCGTTCCCTTCACCGCCTCCTGCTTGAGTTTCAGGTACTCTTTCCGGGAGAGCCCGATCCTCTCGAGGGTCGGGATGAGCGGGCAGGCCTTCACCGGCATACAGCAGAAAGCGAGCGCCCGGATGTCGCCGCCGCGGCAGAGTTGCTTCGGAGCGTTGTACCAGCCGCCTTCATCGGCGGCCCGGGTTATGGCGGCATCAAGACCCGCAAGCGTCCAGGGGTCGGATTTTCGAGCGAGCGAGACGAGGTCCGCCCCGTGAGAGAAGGCGTCCATCGCCCGGTCGAACGTGTTGATGGAGTTGTTTGCGATGAGCGTCAGGGGCGAAGCGTTGCGGATCTGGCGGAGTTTGTTGTGCCCATAGTCCATCAGGTCCACGTGGAGGATATCCGCTCCCGCCTTCCAGACGGTGCGGGCGAGGTCGGCGTCATTGGCCGCAACACCGGCACGGACCTTCACTGAGACGGTCACATCTTCCGCTTTTAAGGCCCGGATGATCTCGACGAGGGCGTCCGGGTGATGGAGGAGATACTCGCCGCATCCGGCGTTAAGCATCGGCGACTGCCGGCAGTGGGCGTCAATCTCGTAAACCACGCGGTCTTCAAACGCGCTCGCGACCCCGGCGTAGGCAGCGGGGGTGCTGCCGCGAAGGTTGATGCCAGCGACGACGCTGCTCTCTTTCAGGGCGTCGATCTCATGCCCCAGCGCTTCGATGGGATCGGCATACAGGAATTCTTTGCGGCCATCCTCCGCCATCCGCCGGCTCACTTCAAGGGTAGGGCCGTCAATGGAGTAGCCGCCGATAAAGGCGACCCCGACGTGAGCCGCGCGCTCAAGAACGTAGGCCGCATCCACGATCCCGGCCATGGACGCGATAGCCACCGGTGTTTTCACGACCTGATCGTTTATGAGAAGTTCAAAACGATCATATGCTTCCATCATCTTCCCGATCCGTTGGTGGTGAGAGCGGATATTGATTTGTATCGAGCCCCGGGAGGTCATACTCCTCATCGGAACGGGTAAGCGCACAACAGAGCCGAAAATCGTCGATCGAGATACCAGGCGCGCTGCCGTAGTATCCGAGCACCGTGCTCCAGGGCATGAGATACGCCTCTTTTGCCCTCCCCGCACCGAACCGGAACTCGACGGCAAGGAATCCGCGGCGTCCGGTCTTCCGGATGAAGTCCGTGATCGCATCGACCTGGTGAACATTGTTTCTGTCGGAGTGGAAGTGCTGGGTGAAGTAAAGTTTCTTTCCCGATATCGACTTGCACTCGATGGCAAGGTAGTAGCGGGGGTCGAGAGAATCGACAAGTACATCGACGTACTGGGTATTGAACTTGCTCTGTTTGAGCCGGTAGGCAAATCCCTGCATCTTTCGGTGGGCGAAAAACCGGTTGACGCAGGAAGTGATCGCCCGTTCGAAATTATCCATCCATTAGAGGTTTAGGAACGGTCCCATAAAAACAATCGGTAATTATTTTAAGGTCCTCTCGTAGTACCTTGTAACATATGAGTAAAAAAGGGATGTTACTGATCGGTCACGGGAGCAAACTCCCCTACAATAAGGAACTCATCGAGACCACCGCAAACCTCATCGCCAAAAAAGCCGATGAATATATCGTCAAACCCGGCTTCATGAGCCTCAACACCCCGACGGTGGAGGAGCAACTGGAGGCGTTCCGGGGCGAGGATATCGACATGCTGGTCGTCGTCCCGCTCTTCCTCGCACGGGGCATTCACATCAACCGGGATATTCCCGAACTTCTCGGCCTTCCCGAAGACTCCAGGAGAGGTGAGTTTCGGCTGAACGGCAGGACCGTGCCGCTTGTCTACGCAAACCCTATCGGCAGCGACCCGCTCCTCGCCGAACTGATGCTGAAGAACGCATCCGACGCGATCACCGAACTGAAGGCCTAGGAGCATGCGAATCCTGGTGCTGGACACCATCCACGGCGGGGCGGAACTCGCCGGGGCGCTCCGTGGTGCCGGCCACCAGGTGGACGAGGTGGACGTCTACCGCGGAAAGACCGGCATCCCCGTAGAGGAGGCGCTCGCCCGCACTTACGACCTCGTCACCGCGCCGGTGCACCTCGACCCGGATCACCCCCTCCTCCGGCAGCATGGCCCTGTGGTCTCGCACCACGAGATGGTGAGGCGGGTCCTCGGCGACCGGCTCCTCCCGCACCCCTTCATTGAGATCACCGGGGCGCGGGGGAAGACCACCACCGCCCATGCCCTCGCCTCGCTGCTGCCGGGCCCGGGCATCCTGCACACATCGACCGGGACCTACCGCTACCCGGAGCGGGAACGCCTCTGGAAGAAGAGCATCACGCCCGCTTCATTGATCGCGGCGGCGCGCGAAGCGGAGCGGATAGGGGGCTGGTTGATTGCCGAAGAGTCGCTCGGGGTTACGGCCGCCGGAGACGTGGCGGTGCTGACCTCGACGGAAGACTACCCGATCGCGGCAGGGAAGAAACACGCGATAACGGAGAAATGCCGGCTGCTCTCCCGGGCGAGGACGGTCGTGCTTCCGCCGGGGATCGACCTTCCGGGGCGGACGGTCGTCGCCGACGAGGTCGTGTCCTTCGACGGCGAGACCTGTCGATACGCCGGAAACGGGGTCGCCGGTACCTTCGAAAATCCGCTCTGCACCCTCGTCGGCTACCGTCCGGCGCTCTCGTTCGCGGCCGCGACCGCCTGTGTGCTCGGGATCGATCCTGCGCCGCTTGCGGGGTTCACGGCTCTCTCCGGCAGAATGGCGACCAGATGGGAGGGAAAACGTCTGATCCTCGACAACGCAAACAGCGGGACGAACATGGCCACCACCGTTGAAGCCGCCCGCTATGCGAGGACCCTTGCCGGCGACGGCGCCCTGACGCTCGTCATCGGCGAAGAGGCGCGGGCGATCTGCGAAGGGTTCCCGACGGAGGAGGTCCGGCGGACGGTATCTGCCGTCGACCCGGCGGCGACCGTCTACGTCGGGGAGGCG
Source organism: Methanoculleus sp. UBA291 (assembly GCF_002499755.1). Lineage (NCBI taxonomy): Archaea > Methanobacteriati > Methanobacteriota > Methanomicrobia > Methanomicrobiales > Methanomicrobiaceae > Methanoculleus > Methanoculleus sp. UBA291. Next base: position 15,813 of record NZ_DANC01000021.1, read on the forward strand.
TGGCCTGGAGAGGAGCATACCGCCGCGACGCTCGAGATGGGGCTGGACCTTGCCCGGGAGATAACCCCGGCGGGAGCAATCGTCCTTGCAGTAAAGACATGGCGATAATATGCATTACATTCAACCGAGACCAAGTTCCATCGTCGCGGCGCTCTACACCGCCCGCGACCTGGGGGTGGACGTGGCGATCCTTCACGGTCCGTCGGGCTGTTCGTTCAAGCACGCCCGGCTCCTTGAGGAGGACGGCATGCGGGTGCTGACGACCTCGCTCGCCGACAACGAGTTCATCTTCGGCGGGCACGATCCGCTCGTGCAGGTGCTCCGCTATGCGGAGGAGACATTTCGCCCCCGGCGGATAGCGGTCGTCGGGACGTGTGTTGCGATGATCATCGGAGAGGACCTCCAGTCCGCAATCGAGGATTCCGGGATCGAGACCCCGGCGATTGCCGTGGATATTCATGCCGGGTTCCGGGAGAACATCGACGGCGTGCTCGCAGCGCTCGAACCGGCGGCGACCGCCGGATGGATCAGCGGCGACGAACTGGAACGGCAGCGCTACCTTCTCGCGAAAGCAAACGAGGTCGAACGGCTGCGGGGAGCGGCCTCCCGGACCTACATCGAGCCCTCGCGCGGCGACCTCAAGCATGTTGCAGCCGGTCGCCTCGTGGAACTCGCCGCCGCCGGTGCAAGAGGGGTTGCGGTCATGAACGCGAAGAAAGAGACCGCCTATATGTTTGCCGACGAGCTCCTCGCCCTCCACGATGCCTGCCCGGATGCCGCGGTCACGTATATCGCAAACCTCGAAGACCGGGGCCTCCCGAAGGTGCGGGAGGATGCCGCCCGGATCGTTGCCGGGATGCGGGGGCGGGGGGTCGACCCGGAACTTCTCGGGGCTCTGGACGAGTACGGGGCGAACGGCCCCGCGATCGGGGAGCGAATCAGGGAACTCAAACCCGACTTCGCCCTCCTCGTCGGGGTGCCGCACGCCGTCCCGTCGGAGTACACGGAAGGTATCGAGGTCTTCTCGGTCACGAACGGCCCCCGGCAGGTTGAGCCGCTCCGGGAGATGGGCCACCGGCACGTCATGGTCGAGATCGACCTGCACCCGAAGACCCTTGGTGTCCGGGAGATCGTCGAGAGCGAGTTCGGGGCGATCCTGCGGAGCATGCGATGAAGTCCTTCCTCGTGGCCGGTGACCGTTCCGGAAGCGGAAAGACGAGCATCACCCTTGCGCTTTCGGCCCTCCTTTCAGCCACCCGGTCCGTCCAGACCTTCAAGGTGGGGATGGACTACATCGACCCATCGTACCTTGCCGGGGTGACGGGACGGCCCTGCCGGAACCTGGATGGCTACGTGATGAACCCCGACGAGGTCCGGGCGGTCTTTGCGCACGGGTGCCGGGGAGCGGATATCGCCGTGGTCGAGGGGGTGCGGGGGCTCTTTGAAGGTGCGGAGGCCCTCACCGACCTCGGGAGCACGGCCGCGATTGCAAAGCAACTCAACCTGCCGGTTGTTCTGGTCGTCAACGCCCGGAGCATCACCCGGAGCGCGGCGGCGATCGTGAGGGGATTCCAGGTCTTCGACCCGGACGTCACGATCAGAGGGGTCATCTTAAACAACATCACCGGCGCCCGCCACCAGGAAAAGGCTATCCGGGCGATCGAGCACTACTGCGGCATCCCGGTCGTCGGCGCCGTCCCCCGGACGGCGGAGATGGAACTTGCGATGCGCCACCTCGGCCTTGTGCCCTATCGGGAAGGGCAGGGGCACGGGGAGTTTCAGAGGCGTATCGAGGCGGTGAAGCGGATGATCGCCGATCACGTCGATCTCGACGCCCTGCTCGCGCTCGCCCGCGAGACTGAACTGCCGGCGGAAGAGAGCCCCCTTTACGCGGCGACCGGCGAGACGGACGTTCGGGTCGGCGTCGCCCTGGACGAGGCCTTCAACTTCTACTACGCCGATCTCTTCGACGTACTCTCATCGCTCGGGGCGGAAGCGGTCCCGTTCTCCCCGCTTCACGACTCCCTGCCGGAGGCCGACGGCTACATCCTCGGCGGCGGCTACCCGGAGGTCTTCGGCCCCGAACTCGAGGCGAACACCGCGGTGCGGGAGGGGATTCGCGAGGTCTCCCGGAACGGCACTCCAATCTACGCGGAGTGCGGGGGGCTCATCTACCTCACCGACCGGATGGTGCTCGCCCCGGGCTTTATGGACGCAAAGACGGAGAGGGCCTACGACCTCGCCGGTGTCTTTCCCGGCACAACGAGGATGCCGGCCCGGCGGATGCTTGGTTACGTGGTGGGGACGAGCGCGGCCGGGAGCCCCATGGGCGAGGCGACGTTCCGGGGCCATGAGTTTCACTACAGCAGTGTCGATCTCTCTTTGGAGACCCGCTACGCCTACCGGCTGAGCCGCGGGAGCGGGATCCGGGACGGGCTCGACGGTGCGGTGCGGGACCGGACGATCGGGAGTTACACTCACCTCCACCCGGTGACGAGCCGGGGGATGCTCGCGCATTTTGTGGACTGCTGCCGAACCTAAGACGGGCGCGAACGGTATAAAACGCAAAACATACAAACGAACCGGGACCACACGTATTGCATGATAATCTACCTTGACGGTAAATATGTCCCCGAGGAAGAGGCGAAGGTCTCGGTCTTCGACCACGGCCTCCTCTACGGCGACGGCGTTTTCGAAGGGATACGCGCCTACAACGGGAGGGTTTTCCGTCTCGACGAACATCTCGCACGGCTTTACGACTCGGCAAAGACGATCGACCTTGCCGTCGCGATCACGAAGGAGGAGATGGCCGAAGCGATCAAGGAGACATTGCGGCGAAATAACTTAAAAGACGCCTACATCCGCCCGATCGTGACGCGGGGCAGGGGCGACCTCGGCCTTGACCCCCGAAAATGCCCGAAACCGACCGTCATCGTCATCGCCGTCACGTGGGGCGCCATGTACGGCGACCTCTACGAGAAGGGCCTTCGGGCGATCTGCGTCTCGGTCCGGCGCACTCCGCCGGAATCGATGCCGCCGAACGTCAAGAGCCTCAATTACTTAAACAACATCCTCGCAAAGATCGAGGCGAACCACATGGGTGTGGACGAGGCGATCTTCTTCGACACCCAGGGTCATATTGCCGAGGGATCGGGGGACAACCTCTTCCTCGTCAAGAACGGCGTCCTCATCACCCCGCCGACATTAAACAACCTGCGCGGCGTCACCCGTCTGGTCGTGCTGGAGATCGCGGCGTCGATGGGGCTTACCGTCATCGAGCGGAACCTCGGCTACTTCGATCTCTATGCGGCCGACGAGGTCTTCGTCACCGGGACCGCGGCGGAGATCGGGCCGATCCGTGAGATCGACGGCCGCGTCATCGGGAACGGGAAACCCGGTCCCGTCACCCGGCAGTTGATGGCGGCCTTCAAGACCGTCACCCAGAAGGAAGGGACCCCGGTCTACGAGTGAGGGGAAAGGGTCTTTCAGAAAGATCCTTTTTTCTAACCGTTTGCTGATCTCACGGGCGCCTCGCATGTATATGTAGTATGCAGAACAAGACAGGGGTAACCGTTCCGCCCCGTGCAAGATCAGAGCCGGGCCAAATCGATGAAGGATGGTTACGATGACCACCAGGGCAGTGAAGATCCCCCGGGCGACGTGCAAGCTCTTCGGCGCAATAAAGGCGCTCGCAACCATCAAACGGTGTGCCGTGCTCGTCCACGGGCCGAAGGGCTGCGTCTACCATATCAACTACATCCTCGGGATGCGGGGCGACCGCCCGTCCGAGATCTACTCGACGTGCCTTGACGAGCACGACGTCATCTTCGGCGCCGAGGAGAAACTCAAAGAAGCCATCGAAGAACTCGATGCGAAGCTGCGGCCCGATCTCATCGCGGTCCTTTCCTGCTGCGTCTCAAGCATCATCGGCGAGGACATCGCCGCCGCGGTGAAAGCCGCCTCGACCGACGCACGGGTCGTCGGGATCGAAGCCGGGGGATTCGAGGGCGACTTCCGGACAGGCTACAGCGAGACCCTCTGTCGGCTCGTCGAGGAGTTCGTCTGTGAACCGTGCGGGGCAAACGAGCGGTCCGTCAACCTGATAGGCCTTCTCCGAGGCGGACCGGACCTGCGGGAGCTCGTGCGCATCCTCGACCTCATCGGCGTCCGGGTCAACGCGGCGCTCACCGCCGACGCAACGGTCGAAGAGATCGAGCGCCTGGGTTCTGCGGCGCTCAACATCGTCGTCTGCGAACCGGCGGGGAAGGAGGCCGCAGAGGTGCTCGAACAGGTCTGCGGTACCCCGTTCATCGTCGCCGACATCCCTGTCGGGCACGCCGCCACCGTCCGGTTCCTGGACCATATCGCCGAATCCCTCGGGCTTCCGCACTACGCGGGGCACGACCCCGACACCGACGGCGCCTGCCGCGAGGTCCTCGCCGGCCGGCGGGTGGCGATCGTCAGCGGGCCGACGCGGGCAATCTCCATGACTCTCTTCCTCGCAGGTCTCGGCCTTGCACCGTCTCTCATCGTCGTGGACTTCGATTCGGACACCCTGGACCGGCTGAAGGACCTGGCCGGCCCGGAGTGCGAGATCCTGATCGAGCCGGAGCAGGAGGAGATCCGGGAGAGGCTCAAGACCTGCCGGATCGACCTGGTCTTCGGCGGCATGCTCGAGAAGCCCCTTGCCGCATCCCTCGGGATCGAGCACCTGGACATGATGCACGGCAGCCAGAGGACGCTCGGGTTTGCCGGCACGGAGCACCTCGTCGCGGCGCTCACGAAGCAAAAGCCCCGCCGCCCCGGCGGATGCGGGTAAGGTGGACGACGGCGCGTACACACCCCGGGGAATGGCAGGCCGTCATCGAATCCGCCCGGCTCCCCCGGCACAACTTTTTTATCTCCCGGCATCGAAGTTGTATGGCAACATCGTGCATGCTGCTATAGTGTAGAGGCCAATCATGTCGGCCTTTCACGCCGACGACAGGGGTTCGAATCCCCTTAGCAGCATCTGTTTTCAGGCTCAAATTTGTCTCTAAAAGGTTTTATATCCCTGTTCCGACCCCCCTTGCATGGGAGTGTGCATAGCACCAACCCAAACAGACAGAGAGTTCATCACATCGATAGAACCTACGCCAGCACACCGTCCGGGGAAGCCCTGGCCAGAGACATACTCGCGACGACGCCGACCTCATCAACGAGTTCGTGACGGGACTCCAAGCATCGCACGGGATCACCCTGAGCAAGGGGTTGAGGCGTTCAAGAAGAGTACTCCTCGATATAAATGCTGTGAGCACTTGTTCCTGGGATGATTCACGTGGCATGCAGTGTCATGATCGGGAGAATACTAGGATGACTTCATAGAAAGAAGGAAAAAGGAGCTTTTTTTATATGATCAAACTGGTTTCACCCACCGATGAGACTGCAAGCCCCGAACAACAGCACATCAAAAAGGTCACCATTTCTATTTTTTATATTGGTTTACGCTCTTTCTATTCCACTTTGGGTGCTTAATGTCATTTACCCGGTGAATCTTCCTGTGGATAATCTTCCCGTGACAGACATTGTGGCCACTTTTACCCCGATGATAGCGGCATCCATCCTTGTGTACCGGGAAGAGAAACTTTCAGGGGTAAAGAATCTGTTGAAAAGAGCCTTCGATTATAAGAGGATCACGAAAAAAGTCTGGTATGTTCCCATCATTTTCTTGATGCCGTTTATCTACGTTCTGACCTACGTGACAATGCGTCTCGTCGGGCTGCCGGTCCCAACTGTTTGGAACCCGCCCCTATTTACACCGCTCCTCTTTATTGCGTACTTTTTTGCCGCTGCAGGTGAAGAGCTTGGCTATACGGGATATGTCACCGATCCTATGCAAGCCCGATACACCGCACTGACAGCCAGCCTCATCATTGGGTTGATTCATGCGGTATGGCATTTCCCGTCGGAGATTGCAATTGGCCAGACCCTGGGACTGATTATATGGGGAGGAGTTATGCTGGCCGTTAGTTTCCGGATTCTGACTGTCTGGCTCTATAACAACACTGAAAAAAGCGTCTTTGCAGCCATACTCTTTCATGCCGTGACCAATACCGGAAGGAGCATATTTCCCGGTAGTCGTTCAGCTTTCGAACTGTATGACGGGGTTATCGGCTATGGGCTCATTGCCATCACGGCTGTGATCGTGGTGTTTTTATGGGGATCAAAGACGTTGGCGCGATTCAGGTATGCCCATAGAGCAGATTAGGCGGGCTAGAACGACTCTTCCGATCGGTTCGCCGGGCATTTGGCGGAAGTTTGAAATTGGAAGAATTAACATAAACCGGCATTATCGGACTGCTGTTCCGGGCAAAGTACGAAGGGCAGGCCTCCTCGCTTGCAGAGGAGATGGACCGGCTAAGAGAACAGGGTAATTTCCGGATCCACGATGCCCTCTACAGGCGTGTTCTTAAAGTGGAGAAGGAAAAGGACCTGATCCGCCTGGTTAAACCAACCCGGGCTGTTTCGCTCTGCTTCTCCACGAAGCCCGACCTCGTCTCTCTCTGGTTGCTTTCCAGGGTTTATACGACTTTGAGGCACCTCTTAACACCAACTCATTAGGTTGTCCCACGTATTCCCGCCGTATTCCTGTATATTTTCGTGCCCCTATGCCAATGGTCGATCCCGCCATACCCCCAACACGCAACTCCCGAGGCGCCCGCCCCTCTGGGATGGCAACATCGTTCAGCACCTCAAACAGCCGCAGCCCTATATCGGTCGGCTCGTAGAACACCTTCCGTTTATCCACGAAATCCTCGAACTTGGCTATCTTTCGTGCTACAAGCCCGCCGTCGACGAGACCTTTCAGAACCGGACCGATCGTGTTCGGATTCGCCTTGAACTCCTCTTTTATCTCGCTGAAGTACTTCCTGCCTTCAAGTACCAGGGCTATGTACACGGCCCACCGCAGGTCGTTATTCAGCTCCATCACGGCAACCCTAGCTTCATAGGGGATCTCATTCAGGAATTTTTCGACGACTGCCTGCTCCATACCTCACCTCAACATAGATATCGATTACATATGGCTAACGGATATTAACCCTATCGCCAACATTAGTTAGTATTGTGTAACTAATTGTTATAATATCGAGATGATAATACTTTCTTAATGGCACCTCCGAGGGGACACTCAACCAGACAGAACGCAGCTCGCATTCGTTTTGAAAGAATGAAGCGAGAACTTCCCATCGGCATTTATGGCTCGTTCTACCAGGAGAGAAAGAGTGACCTGCTCAGACTGAGGGATGCCCTCAGACAGCGTGGCTACCTCAACGCGTGCATATCGGAAGACTTAGACGACAGACTACAAAGGTTACGAAACCCACAAGACCCCTTATATGATCGTCGCTTGAGCATACAACTGATCGACCTTGAGTGTGGCTCATATCTTCGTCCTTGCAATGCCTAGAGATGACGAACCGGCCAACCTGATACAGTCCGTCTCGATGGAACTGGAACGGCTCACCACCCTCATGGATTATGGAATAAAAGATCGTCAGGATATCATGCTCCTTGTCCAGGACGGGCTTACCGACTGCATCGCCGGGAGTGCCGGGAACGTATTCAAGGGATTGATTGCCGAGAAAGAGCATGACTGGGATATCGAATACTATACGCAAATAAGTGCCACCTTCAAACCAACACTTAACTTCTGTTATCGGTGTATTGAAAAACGGTGGGACCTATAACAAACACACCTCGGAATGAACAGAAAGACGGGATTCACTCGATCTGAACTCCCTGAAAGGCTTGAATTCCTTGCTTGTACAGCACTGCCAAGTGCCAGCGTATCAAGGTATGCAGCAGCTCTCTCACTTACTCCCATGTCCTTTCTCATCTCCGTATCGATAGCCGATCCCGCCACACCCCAACTCGCGACCCCGGAGGCATCCGCCCCTCAGGAATGACGACATCGTTCAGCACCCCTGCCGGACAGAACCACTCTCCCGCCGCCGCTTCCCAAATCGGGAATCGCACGAAATTCACCACAGCCGCCGCAGGCATCTATATATACTCCGTCCCCAATCCCGCCGCGGCGTGCGATCATTGTACCGCAGATATCTTCCCCGCGATCGTCTACAGGAGGATCCACCCCATTTGAGAACAGGCAGAGAGGGGTGCACAGACCCGGGCGCAAGGAAGAGAGGACAACATATGCGGGATCGTGATCGCATGCAACAGGGCTCTCCCCCTGAGAACGAGACGGAGAAACGACAACAGTCAAGGAAGGTGAAACGTATGAAAGTGATAACGTTCGGGGTGACGGCCGCGATCCTCGTCATCGTCGTCTGCGCGACGGGACTTGTTTCGGCAATGCCGCCTCCCATACAGCCGGAGCAACCGCCGGTAGTCCAACTTCCGCCAACGCCGACACCAACGGTCGTGCCGACGCGACCCCCGGTAATCGGGCCGCCGATAGTGGTAGAACCGCCGATAGCCGAACCGCCCCCGGCGACAACGGCCACACCGACGCAGACCGCGACGCCAAATGCAACGGTAACGGCAACATCCAACCAGACACCGACGGCGACGCCGACACAAACCGCAACGCCCACACCAGCACAGACATCGCCCCCGACAGCCCTGCCCCAGCGTCCGTCACCGCCGACAATCACACCTCCGCAGTCACCGACGACACAGCCCCTGCAGAGCGTCCCGACAGGTGCCGCAACACAGGTATCGAGCGGTCCGGCGGACAAGATGTTCCCCGCAATATCCGGAGACAACATCCTCTGGGTTCTCAACGATTCGCAAAACGAATCGCTCTCGGTGGAACTCTACAGCATCTCCTCAGAGAATACCTCGACCATATCCAACGCCACATCGGTTCCTCTCGGCGTGCCGCACCAACTTGCCATCGCTGAAAGCAACGCGGTCTGGTCGGGGCAAGACCCCGGGACAGGAGACATCAGCATTTACCTCTACGACATCTCTTCGGGCGGGCTGCAGCAGGTGACGGATGAAAGCGGCGGGACGCAACTGGACCCGGGTGCCTCGCAGGGCTACATCATCTGGACGAACCTTACGACCGGGTCGAGCGACGTGTACCTCTATGCGATTGCAAACGAGAGCACCATACCCGTGGTCACCGATAACTCCTACCAGATGGAGACGGCCATCGGCGGGAATACAACGGCCTGGGCGGATAACGCAACCGAGAGTGGAGATTTCAACATCGTAGTGGCGCCTGTCGGGGAATCTGAAGGAACCTCCCTAGGCGGTTCCGGTGACGACCGCTACCCGGACGTATCGAGCGACGGCCGGTACGTCGCCTGGATCGGCTTCCTCGGCAACCGGAGCGCCGTGTATCTCTACGACGTGGAAGAAGACAACACGACGGAGATTACCGGAGAGTCGGATCTACCGGACTCCGTTGCGGTCGACGGCAACCTCGTGGTCTACTCGGACCTGCGGAGCGGAAACCACGACATCTACATGTATAACATCACCACCGGAATGGAATCGCCGGTTACGCAGGACCAGTACGATCAATCTTACCCGGACGTCTCCAACGGCGAGATCGTCTGGATGGGCAACAACACCGGCCGGTGGGAGGTCTACCGTGTCTCAGCCGGCGGGTAACGGAAGCGGGGCATAATGCCCGCGAGTTCGGCATCCACCGCGGCATGGACGCAACCCCGGGATGCGGCACCGCCGGGCTCGACCTTCGGGCTGCAGAACAGAGCAGGAACCGCAACAGAGCAAAGAGAACCGTATCGACCACGCAGGACCCTGCACACTGTGGCATGTCTGCTCGCCGCAGTGCATTCCACCCTTTTTACGAGAGGTATCCTGAGACAGAAAATCCGGGAGAAATCCCATAAATACCCGTAATATCGGCGGCTATGATACCCTTTCAGCTCCCTACGGCGGCACCTGATCCTGTGCCTCGTCGCCGAACGGCGCGGCATCCATGGCGGTGATACTACCATTTGCATCCATCCACACAAACCATGGACCTCCGTCTCCATCGTCGACCCGGGAGTCCGGTGGATCTGGCCGTAGAAGTCCGGGTTCAAGAACCCGATGGCCGCGAGCTGCATCGGCCCATATTGATAACGAAACACCAGAGCATGCACTCTCTGTAGGGAAAAAGAGAGAGAACCAGTCAAACCGCGAACGCCAGAGAAGCCGGATCACTGCTTTTCCCGGCCCTCAGATGAGGGCGCAGGATAGCGCGGCGAGAGAAAACTCGGCAGTCCTGCCTGGCGTATGAAGTAATACCCGCCGCAGAGAGCGATGATAATCAGCCCGATACCGATGAGCTCGCCCGCAGTTGCCGTACCGAGGAGGATAACTTTCCTTGCAATAGCAATGATCGCAACGAGAATGATGGTCTCGACGTGGAACTCTCTCCGATTCAGGTACGCCTTTATCGTCTCCAGAAGTTCCAGACCGATGAGAATCAGAAGAAAATGCCCGAGGAGATCGAACAGGTCCAGACTATCGAATCTGTAGAGAGTGTCGTCGAACAGTCCCTCAACCACCAGCCAGCCCAGTTCGAGGAGGGCAAAGAATAACAGCAGCATCAGGAATATGATAAGCACAATGTAGACGGTGTGCTCAAACCGTTCGACGAAACGGTACATATATAGTTTATCCTCCAGATCGGCATAAAAATCTGTCGAGATTTCGCTGTTTCTGCCTCGGGGATCGTTGCTGGCGCCTCATCTCCCGTTCTCGCCCTGGCGGCCGGATCATTACCCCGAGCACCGAAATGACGCCGGACCCAGAATGGCCGCCCACCCAGATAGCGCGGGAGGCAAAGGGGGATCAACTTCTTTCGGTTCATCCGCTCAGGCTCGCCTGGCGGCATGCCCCGCCGGGGAAAAAAGATGGGCAATCTTCCCCGGTGTCCTCCGGCTTAGCCCGCACCCGGATCGATCATCGCGTCGATCGCCGCACCGGGGGGAACCATGGGAAAGACGTTCTCCTCCCGCTCGATCCTGAAATCGATAAGGTATGGGCCGGCATGATCGAGTGCGTTCGATAACGCATCCCTCACGTCCTCATCGGCCTCGACCGTCTCGCCCTCGATGCCGTAAGCCCGGGCAACTCCGACGAAACCCAGGGGAGGCAGGGCGGTGCAGGCATACCGACGGTCGTAGAAGAGTTCCTGCCACTGACGGACCATGCCGAGGTACCGGTTGTTCAGGACCAGGATCTTGAGGGGGATGTTGTACTGGGCGATCGTCCCGAACTCCTGGATATTCATCTGGAGACTGCCGTCCCCCGCGATGACACAGACCGTCTCATCCGGGCGGGCGAAGTGCGCCCCCATAGCCGCGGGAAGGCCGTAGCCCATCGTCCCGAGCCCACCGGACGAGATCCATGCCCGGGGCCGCTTGAAACAGTAGTGTTGCGCCGTCCACATCTGGTTCTGGCCCACCTCGCTTGCGATGATGCCGGTTCCGTCCAGGAGCGAGCAGAGGTCCCGAACGATTCGTTGCGGGCGAAGACCGCCTTCGAGCGGGCAGCGGAGGGGGTGCTCCGTCTTCACCTGCGAGATCCTCGTGATCCAGGCATCGCGCTCCCTTCTTTTCTGCATGAGCCCGAGCATCTCCGTCAGGACAGCCTTCGCATCACCGACGACGGGGATATCGACCGGTTTGTTCTTTCCGATCTCCGCCGGATCGATATCGATGTGCACGACCGTGGCGCCGGGGGCGAAGGTCTCGATCCGCCCGGTAACCCGATCGTCGAACCGCACGCCGACGGCAAGCAGGAGGTCGCACTCCGTGATCGCGGCATTCGCGTATCTCGTTCCGTGCATCCCGGGCATGCCGAGGTTGAGCGGGTGGTCCCCGGGAATGAGCCCAAGCCCCATCAGGGTTGTCGTCACCGGGATGAGCATGGTCTCCGCGAGCGCGACGACCTCCGGGGCCGCCCCGGAGGCCACCACCCCGCCCCCGGCGTAGATGACCGGCCGCTCGGCCGCTGCGAGGGCGGCGACGGCCTTCTCGATCTGCATCCGGTGCCCCCGGAGGACCGGGCGATAGCCCTTTCTCACGACCGGTTGCCGGTGTCCGCCGTCGTATTCGATCCGGCTCTCAAGCACATCCCGCGGGAGATCGATAAGGACCGGGCCGCACCTCCCCGTCCGGCTGATATAGAAGGCTTCACGGACGATTGGCGCGAGGTCTTCCGTTCGTTTGACGAGGTAGTTCTGCTTGGTGATCGGGGTGGTGATACCGGTGATGTCGGCCTCCTGGAAAGCGTCGTTCCCGATGGATGTCGTCGGGACCTGCCCGGTCAGCGCAACCATGGGCACCGAGTCCATGTACGCCGTCGCGATCCCCGTGACGAGGTTGCAGGCCCCCGGGCCGGACGTTGCGAGACAGACCCCGGTCCTGCCGCTCGCGCGCGCGTAACCGTCGGCGGCGTGCGCTGCCGCCTGCTCGTGCCTTACCAGAATGTGCCGGATCTCCGAGCAGTAGAGTTCATCGTAGACGGAGAGGACCGTCGCACCGGGGTACCCGAAGATGGTCGTCACCCCCTGTTCCGCGAGCCCTTCGAGCAGGATGCCCGCACCTGACTGCATCATGCGGCCACCCGGAAGGAGAGACCAGACGGTTCGGCAAAACGTCCGCAATCAGAAGGCGAGACTGTGCAAAGAACCGCAGAATAGTCGTTTGAGCGTTCGCTTTTCAGCCGATCAGAGTCGGACTGTTCACAAATCCTTCCCGCCGTATGCCGTTCGGCATGAGTACAGCGGCTGTACAAAACGATCCGTCATGGTTGTCCACCACGCTATGGTATTTGCTCTCCAGCGATATGAATGGATCGGGAACGGTTCGCAGACGCTGAACCCTTCCCGTGCGAGCACAGGCCCCCTTTCACCGGGCCGGGACCGGAAGTACCGCGACGCGAAGGGCGATTTCCCCATCACGTTCTCTCACGGCAGCCGTTCCGATCACTTCGGCTCTCCGCGCATCAGGTTGTGTTTTCGCCGTCGGTCACAGGGGCCGGACAATCCCTGCGGAATAGCATCCCCTGCTGCCGTTGCCCAGATGCGCAGGGCTCCGCCCCCCCATATTAAAAATATTTATATAATGAAGGAAGGAATGTTCCTTCCATAAATTATAAATAGTTGTATGCAGACAATTCAGGTGGCAACGAAAGAGGAAAACACCATGAGACAAGTGGCAATCTATGGAAAAGGCGGTATCGGCAAATCGACGACAACGCAGAACACGGTGGCAGCGCTCGCGGAGGCCGGTAAGCACGTGATGGTGGTAGGGTGCGACCCGAAGGCCGACTCTACCCGGCTCCTGCTCCACGGATTGTGCCAGAAGACGGTTCTCGATACCCTCCGGGACGAAGGCGACGACATCGATCTCGAGGAGATCCTCAAATCCGGATTCGGGAACACCCGCTGCGTCGAATCGGGCGGTCCCGAACCCGGGGTCGGCTGCGCCGGCAGGGGGATCATCACGTCCATCAACCTCCTCGAGTCTCTCGGAGCATACACCGACAACCTCGACTACGTCTTCTACGACGTGCTCGGCGACGTCGTCTGCGGCGGTTTCGCGATGCCGATCCGGGAAGGAAAGGCACAGGAGATCTACATCGTTGCCTCGGGCGAACTGATGGCTCTCTATGCCGCAAACAACATCTCCAAAGGCATTCGGAAGTATGCCCAGACCGGCGGCGTCAGGCTCGGCGGCATCATCTGCAACAGCCGAAAAGTGGACAACGAACTCGAACTCCTGCAGGCGTTCGCCAAGGAACTCGGGTCACAGTTGATCTACTTCGTCCCGCGCGACAACCTGGTGCAACGTGCCGAGATCAACAAAAAGACGGTCGTCGACTTCGACCCCGAGTCCAACCAGGCGAACGAGTACCGGAACCTTGCCCGGGCCATCGACAACAACAAGATGTTTGTCATTCCCGAGCCCATGACGCAGGACCGGCTTGAAGAACTGATGATGGAGCACGGGTTCCTGGGCCTGTAACAACCAGACAGAGAGTGAAGCGCATGCAGTTTGTACGAGCGATAGTCAGGCCTGAAAAGAAGGACGAAGTCCTCGAAAACCTGTCGGCAGGAGGATTCAATGCCGCAACGGTCGTCGACGTCGTGGGCCGCGGCAAACAGAAGGGCATCAGGATGGGGGACGTCTACTACGACGAGATCCCCAAAACCCTCATCCTCGTCGCGATAGAGGACGAGGATAGGGACAGGATCGTGGATATAATCCTCAAGACCGCCAGAACCGGCCCTAACGGCAACTTCGGCGACGGGAAGATCTTCATCAGTCCCGTGGAAGAGGCGTACACCGTCTCAAAGGGGACGAAAGGTCTCTGAACCGGAGGTGCCGAACGATGAAAGAGATTATGGCCATCGTGCGGATGAAAAAGACCGGTGCAACGAAACGCGCCCTGATCGAGGCGGGCGTCGCCGGCTTTACCGCCGTCAAAGCAATGGGCAGAGGAAAATTGCTGCCGCATGAGGAGATTAACGTCCCCTGCAAGGAGAAACTCATGGGGATGGCCGCTACCGACGTCATCGAGAGGGAGGAATCCGAAGAACAGGTCGTCGCGTTCCTCGACGACAAAACAATGTTCCCGCGGCGGCTGTTCACCATCCTCGCCTACGACGAGGACGTGCCGCGGATCGTGGACGCAATCATCAAGGCAAACCGCACGGAGCGCGGTGCAGGCGACGGGAAGATCTTCGTGACGCCTGTGGCCGATGCAGTCCGTGTCCGCACGGGCGAATCCGGTGACGCTGCAATCTGGTAAGGACTACAGGAGACAGAAGACATGACGATGACGGACGTAAACGTCGACGATATACTGGCACCGATGCCGGACAAAGTAAAAAAGAACAGGAAAAAACACATCGTCAAAAAGGATGTATCCGCCGGCTCCTGCCCGCAGATCGAGGCAAATACCAGGACGGTTCCCGGGATCATAACGCAGCGCGGATGCTGCTACGCCGGATGCAAGGGCGTGGTCGTCGGACCGATCAAGGATATGCTCACGATCACCCACGGCCCGATCGGGTGCGCGTACTACAGCTGGGGGACACGGCGGAACAAAGCACGGGTCGACGAGAAAACTCCTCCCGAGCAGATCTACTCGACGATGTGCTTCTCGACCGACATGCAGGAGAGCGACATCGTCTTTGGGGGCGAGAAGAAACTTGCGAAGATGATCGACGAGGTCGTGGCGATCTTCCACCCGAGGGCCATCAACATCTGCGCGACGTGTCCGATCGGACTCATCGGCGACGATCTGGCCGCCATTGCAAAAGCGGCGGAGGAGAGGCACGGTATTCCGGTGATCCATTACAACTGCGAGGGCTATAAGGGGGTCAGCCAGTCGGCCGGCCACCACATCGCCAACAACCAGGTTATGGAACGCATCATCGGAACCGGCACCGAGAAACCTGACGGGAAATACGTCCTCAACATACTCGGCGAGTACAACATCGGCGGAGATACCTGGGAGATCGAGAGACTCCTCAACGAGATCGGCTACACGATAGGCTCGACGCTCACCGGCGATTCGGCCTACGTAAACATCAGGAACATGCACAAGGCCCACTTAAACCTCGTCCAGTGCCACCGTTCGATCAACTACATCGCCGAGATGATGGAGACGAAGTACGGCATCCCCTGGCTGAAGGTGAACTTCATCGGCATCGATGCGACGATCGACACGCTCCGTGAGATCGCACGGTGCTTCGGCGACGAAGAACTGATCGCAAGGACCGAGCTCGTCATAGAGCGTGAACTCGCCGCAGTCACGCCGGAGATCGAGCGGTACGAGAAGATCTGCAGGGGCAAGACCGCCTTTGTCTTCGTCGGCGGGTCGCGCAGCCATCACTACCAGTTCCTGCTCAGGAATCTCGGCATGGAGGTCATGGTTGCGGGGTACGAGTTCGCCCACCGCGACGACTACGAGGGGCGTGAGGTGATACCGACCATCAAGAGCGATGCGGACTCAAAGAACATCCCTGAGCTCCACCTCGAACCGGACCCCGAGATGTACAGAGCACCCCACCTGCACCTGAACATGTCGAAGGAGAAGTACGACGAACTGGTCGCGTCCGGCATCCTCAACGACTACAAGGGAATGTACCCGGACATGGTGAACGGCGGCATCATGATCGACGACGCCAACCACTTCGAGACCGAAGGGCTGGTCGAGATCTTCAAGCCCGACCTGATCTTCACCGGCATAAAGGACAAGTACGTCACGCACAAGATGGGCCTCCCCTCAAAGCAGATGCACTCGTACGACTACAGCGGCCCGTACACGTGCTTTAAGGGTGCGGTGACCTTTGCAAAGGATATAGCGCACTCGCTCTCCACGCCCGCATGGAAGATGATCACGGCGCCCTGGAAACAGAGCAAAACCTGACAGAGGTGATGAAACAATGCTTGACTGCACACCAAAAGAGCCGCTTCCCGAAGATGCGCACACGACAGGAAAGATCAACCCGGTAAAGACGTGTCAGCCGGTCGGCGCGATGTATGCAGCCCTCGGCATTCACGGCTGTCTCCCGCACAGCCACGGGTCGCAGGGGTGCTGTTCCTACCACCGGATGGTATTGTCCAGACACTTCCACGAGCCCGCGATGGCCTCGACAAGCTCCTTCACCGAAGGGGCGTCCGTATTCGGCGGCGCTGCAAACTTAAAGACCGCGATAAAGAACGTCTTTGCGATCTACGACCCCGAGATCATCGCGGTCCACACCACATGCCTCAGCGAGACCATCGGGGACGACATCCCGACGATCATCAAGCAGTCGGAGATCCCCGAAGGCCGGTACGTCATCCACGCCAACACGCCGAGTTACCACGGCTCGCACATCACCGGCTTTGCGAACATGTGCAAGGGGATCGTCTCCTACCTTGCTGAGTCGGACGGCGGTCCGAAGAAGGAGCAGGCAAACATATTTCCGGGGTTCGTCAACCCCGGGGATATGAGGGAGATAAAAAGGATCGTAACCGAGATGGGCGTCCCCTCGATCATGTATCCCGACACCACGGGCGTGATGGACGCACCATTGCGGGAGACTTACGAGATGTACCCCCGGGGCGGCGCGACGATCGAGGCGATCAAGGACTCGGGCAACTCGAAGATGACCTTTTCTCTCGGAGCCTGGTCGTCCGACGAGGCGGCGGCGGCCCTTCAGTCGAAGTGCGGCGTGCCCGGCGTCCCCCTCAGGGTCCCGATCGGGATCAGGGCGACCGACGACCTGATCATGGCGGTGAAGGAAGGGTTCGGGGTCGACGTGCCCGAATCCCTCGAAGTCGAGAGGGGACAGGTCGTCGACACCCTGATCGACACCCACTTCCAGTACGAGGGGAAGACGGTGGCGCTCTACGGGGACCCGGACATCCTGATCCCGCTCGCGGAATTCCTCATCACGATGGGCATGGTCCCGAAGTACGTCGTCACGGGAACGCCCGGCGCCAAATTCGAGAAGACCGTCAACGGGATGCTCGAAGAAGGGGGAATAGAAGGAAGCAGGGTCAAGGCCGAAGGGGATCTCTTCGACCTCCACCAGTGGATCAAGGACGAATCGGTGGACCTCCTCATCGGCAACACGCACGGCAAGTACATCGCACGAGCCGAAGACATCCCCCTGATCAGGGTCGGGTTCCCCGTATTCGACCGGGCCGTGCACCCGCTGATGCCGATCGTCGGTTACCGGGGGTGCCTCCGGCTGATCGAGATGATCAGCAGCGCACTGCTTGAGAGGCGCGACCGCGACTCTCTGGACGAAGACTACGAGTTGATCCTGTAAGATTGGTGAGAAGACATGGAGAACGAATGTTTTGTGCCCGCCGAGCCTGCAGCGTGCATCGATGAACGGCAGTTCTCCATCATGACCACGGGAAAGAACAAAAGCCGCATTCACTGCGCTGACGACAGTCTTGCCGGGGCCGTGAGCCAGCGGGCCTGCGTATACTCCGGGGCGAGGGTGGTCTTAAATCCGGTGACGGATGCGGTCCACCTCGTCCACGGCCCCATCGGGTGTGCGGCGTACACGTGGGATATCCGCGGCAGTCTGTCCAGCGGTTCGGAGATCTTCAGGCAGAGTTTTTCTACCGACTTAAAAGAGAGGGACGTGGTCTTTGGTGGAGAAAAGAAACTTGTCGCCTGTATCGACGAGATCGTCGAGAAGTATCATCCGCCGGCGATGTTCATCTACGCGACCTGCGTCGTCGGGTTGATCGGCGACGATATCGTCGCCGTCTGCAAGGAGGCATCGGAGAGGCACGGCATCGACGTGATCCCGGTGGAGTCGAGCGGTTTCATATCGGGAAACAAGATCGTCGGCTACCGGGCGGCAGGAGAAGCCCTGCTGAAGTTGATCCGCCCAAAAGATGGGGAAACGGCCGAAAAAACGCGGGAACTCAACTTCCTCGGGGAATACAATCTGGGCGGCGAGAAGTGGCTCGTCGAGCGCTACCTTCGGGAGATAGGCATCGAGATCAACGTGGCCTTCACCGGGGACTCGACCGTCGCGGCCCTGAAGAGAGCACCCGGCGCGTGCCTGAACCTGGTGCAGTGCAGCGGCTCCATGCACTGGGTGGCGATGAGCCTGGAGAAGGAGTACGGCATCCCGTACATCGACGTAAACTTCTTCGGCGCGGAGAACACCGCGGAAAGCCTGCGTAAGATCGCCCGTTTCTACGGAGACGAGGAGGTAGCGCGCCGGACGGAGGCGCTCATCGAGCGCGAGATGAGGAGGGTCAGGCCGGTCATCGAGATGTACCGGGAGAAACTCACAGGAAAGCGGGCGGCGATCTACGTGGGCGGCGCGTTCAAGGCGCTCGCCATCATCCGCCAACTGCAGGAGCTCGGCATGGAGGTCATGTTCACCGGCACGCAGACCGGCAAGCAGGAAGATTACGAGCAGATCGGCGCCATCGTCAGCGAGGGGACGGTCGTGATCGACGACGCCAACCCCGCCGAGATCGAGAAGTTTCTGCTGGAGAAAGGTGTCGACATGATGGCCGGCGGCGTGAAGGAGCGTTTCCTTGCGCACAAACTGGGCATAGGCTTCGTCGACCACAACCACGACCGCAAAGACGGTCTTGCCGGGTTCGACGGGGCGATCAGGTTCGCCCGCGAGGTCTACGCCACCACCTGCTCCCCGGTCTGGGAGCGGGTGAAGAAGAACCCCTTCGAGGAGGCGGAAGGATGAGCGGGCACGAGGTCACGTCACGGGCAAGACAGGTCAATGAGAACCAGTGCCACATGTGCATGCCCCTTGGCGGCGTCATTGCTCTCCGGGGCGTCGAAGACTCCATCGCACTGGTGCACGGTTCACAGGGGTGCAGCACCTACATGCGCCTTACGAACGTCGAGCACTTCAACGAACCGATAGACATCGCCTCCTCGTCCTTGAACGAGAAGCAGGCGATCTTCGGAGGGGAGGCGAACCTGAGAATCGCGCTGGACAACGTGATCCGGGTCTACCGCCCGAAGGTCATCGGCATCCTGACGAGCTGCCTTGCCGAGACCATGGGCGACGACATCAAGAGGTTCGTCGAGACCTACAAAACGGACCGAGATATCAGGGGCATCGAGATCATCCCCGTCTCCACGCCGAGTTACGGCGGCACGCACACCGAGGGGTTCTGGGCGACGACACGAGCGGTCATCGCCCACTACGCCCGGCCGACCGAACGCCACCAGGGGATCAACATCATCGTCCCCAACATCAGTCCGGCCGACATCAGGGAGATAAAACGCATTCTCGACCTCATGGGACTTGAGTACACACTGCTGCCCGACTACTCCCTGACGCTGGACCGCCCCTTCGGGGGACGGTACAAAAAGATCGCACCGGGCGGCACGCCGACCGCCGCTATCGCACGCATGAGCGGGGCGCGGGCCACCATCCAGTTCGGCCTCACCTGCCCGGACAACCTCTCCCCCGGTCGCTTCCTGGAAGAGCGGTTCGGTGTCCCGCTGATCAACCTCCCGCTCCCCATCGGCCTCGACAGCACGGACCTGTTTATCGGGACCTTGAAGGACCTCAGCGGGCAGTCCGTACCTGACAGCCTCAGGCTCGAGCGGGGATGGCTTTGCGACGCGATGGCCGACGCCCACAAGATCAACGCGGCGGCGCGGCCGGTCATCTACGGCGAACCCGAACTGGTCTATGCCCTGGCAAAACTCTGTCTGGAGAACGGTTCGATCCCCGCCGTCATCGCCAGCGGGACGCAGGAGAGCGATCTATCCGCGTTGCTGCAGCCCCTGCTCGAGGATGCGATGGAAGAAACGCTCGTCTTCGAAGAAGCGGATTTCGTGACGATCGAGGACGCAGCGGTGCGGACGTCGGCGAACCTTGCCGTCGGCCACTCGGGCGGCCGGTACCTGACCGAACGGCAGGGGATCCCCGGACTCAGGGTGGGCTACCCCGTCCACGACCGGGTCGGGGGGCAGAGGATCCTCTCGGTCGGGTACACGGGCACCCTCGCCTTTCTCGACCGATTCACCAACACCCTGCTGGAAGCGAAGTACGGTTCCTACCGCAGACTGCGGAAAGAAGAGTTGCTCAACGAAAGAGGTGTATCCAATGCAAAAGCCTGAACGTCACATCTTCATCTGCACGAGTTCACGCGCAAACGGCCAGCAGAAAGGGTTCTGCCACAGCAAGGACGGCGTGACCGTCATGATGAAGTTCATGGAAGAGATCGAGGACCGTGAACTCGGCGGCGAGGTCTTCATCAACAACACCGGCTGCTTCGGCATCTGCGAGAAGGGGCCGATCGTCGTGGTCTACCCCGATAACGTCTGGTACGGGTCGGTCACGCCCGACGACGTCGAGGAGATCCTGGATGAGCATATCGAGGGCGGCAACGTCGTGGAACGCCTGGTGATCTAGATGTGCAAAAGGTGCGAAGGTCACGGCGGTGTCGGAGAGATCGCAGTGCTCTTGGATGCGGACGGTTTCTCCGGCAGGTTCACCGAACCCGGAAAGGTCGTCGTGTACAGGAGGTGCGGACCCTCCTTTACGGCCGAGCGCGAGATGGAACTCGCATTCAACCGGAGCCGAGGGCTCGCGGAACTGCGATCGAGGATGAGCGAACTCCTCCAGTTCCTCGGCCCCTGCAAGGTCTTCGTCGCGAAGTCGGCGAGCGGCGCCGTCTACTTCGAACTCGAGAAGGCAGGGTGCAGCGTATGGGAGGTCCCCGGCAGACCCGCCGAGTTCCTCGACAGCGTGCTGAAAGGCGAGGAGGAGGCGGAGAGCGTAGCGGCAGCGGAGACCGTGGAGATCCCCGTGCCCGTCGAGGTCTCGCCCGGCAGATTCTTCGTCTCGATCAAGGAGGTCCAGGGAAAGACACCCCTTGTCAGCAGCAAGCAGGTCCTCCAGGAGTTCATCTGCCGGGCCGGTTTCGATGCGCTGGAGGTGGTCTGCGACCACGTGCCCCCCTGGATCGAGGTGGAAGCGCAACGGAGAGGGTATGCCACGGAGACCGAGCCACGTGGGAAGAACGAGGTCCATGTGAGGCTTGCGAGGAAGACGGCCGCCCGGTGAGGCGCCGTCTCCGAAGCCGCAGTCGGTCCAGGCAACTTCGACGTATACCGATAATCCGGCGTACATTCGAGGCACACGATGAGATCTCATGATACCGTTACACTGCTGGTGCCGCTTCTCCTCATCGCCGCAACGCTCGCCGTCGCAGGATGCACCGGCACCACGCAGCCGACCGCACAGCAGACGACGCTGACGGTCTTTGCCGCAGCCTCGCTCACGGGGGCCTTCTCCGAGATCAAAGAGGCCTACACGGCGGAGAACCCGGACGTCGTCGTGGACTTTGTCTTCGACGGCTCCCAGGCGCTCCGCACCCAGATCGAGCAGGGAGCTTTGCCCGACGTCTTCGTCTCGGCGAATGAAAAGCAGATGGAGGCCCTGCAGGAGGGTGGGTTCATGGAGAACGACACGGTCGCGGTCTTCCTCGAGAACTCGCTTGCCGTGATCGTTCCCGCCGAAAACCCGGCGAGTGTCACGAATCTCGCCGGTCTCGCCCGGCCGGGCGTCAGGGTCGTCATCGGAACGAAGGACGTCCCGTTCGGGGCCTACACCAGGCAGGTGCTTGATGCAATGGCGGCCGACCCCGCCTACGGCACGGCGTACCGGGACGCCGTGATGGAAAACGTCGTCTCCGAAGAAACCGCAGTCTCGACGGTGATGCCGAAGCTGACGCTCGGCGAGGCGGAAGCGGCGTTTGTCTACAAATCGGACGTCCGGCTCGATGATCGCTCTCGGGTCCGCCAGATCGAGGTTCCGGCGGAGTACAACGTCGTCGCGGAGTACCCGCTCGGAATACTCGCGTCCTCGGAGCAGAGGGCCGAAGCGGCCGCATTCATAGCGTTCGTCCGCGGCCCGACCGGCAGCGCCGTCCTGGAATCCTATGGATTCGACCCCGTTCAATAGGGCCGCAAGGCCCTGGGAGGCCGTCCTCTCCCTCCTTGTCTTCTGCCTCATCGCGGGTTTCCTCCTCTTCGTGACGATCCCGGTAGCCTCGCTCTTCCTGCGGATCACCCCCGAGGCGTTCTTCTGGTCGCTGCAGCAGCCGGTGGTCCTCGACGCCCTCCGGCTCTCCCTTCTCACCGCCTCGGCAAGCACCGCAATCGTCGTCCTCCTGGGGACGCCGCTCTCGTACGTGAACGCAAGGGTGCGCTACCGCGGCCGGGCGATCGTCGACACCCTTACGGACCTTCCGATCGTCCTCCCGCCCGCGGTTGCGGGCATCGCTCTCCTCATGGCCTTCGGCCGCCGGGGCGTCGTCGGGGAGTTCCTCGACGGGTTCGGCATAACCGTCGCGTTCACGACGGTCGCGGTGATCCTCGCACAGGTCTTCGTCGCCTCGCCGTTCTACATCCGGCAGGCGCGGGCGAGTTTCGAGGCGGTCGACCCGCTCTACGAGGACGCGGCCCGGACGCTCGGGGCGTCGAGGCTCGCCGTCCTCCTCCGCGTCTCGATCCCCCTTGCACGGAGCGGGCTCGTATCGGGGGCGATCCTCTCGTTTGCCCGGGCGCTCGGCGAGTTCGGCGCGACGATCATGTTCGCCGGGAACCTCCAGGGCCGGACCCAGACGATGCCGCTTGCGATCTACACGACGATGCAGGGAAACCTCGACGAGGCGATCAGCATCGCGATCGTCCTCGTGGTCATATCGTTCGCCGTGATCCTGACTGTTAAACACACCACCCGGAGGAGTGCCTGAGGCTTACCATACATGCCGCAAAACAGTTGCGGGACTTCGAACTCGACGTCTCCCTCTCGGTCGGACCGGGGGAGACCCTCGTCCTGATCGGGGAGAACGGAGCCGGAAAATCGACCGTGCTCAACCTGGCCTCAGGGCTGCTCGTCCCGGACCACGGCGAGATCGCCCTTGCGGGCCGGGTGCTCTACTCGGACCGCCTGCGCCTCGACGTCCCTGTCGAAGACCGGAACATCGGTCACCTCTTCCAGTCCTACGCACTCTTCCCGCACCTCTCGGTCTTCGAGAACGTCGCCTTCGGCCTCCGGTGCCGGAAGGTCCCGGCCGGCGAGATCGCCGCCCGCGTCGCCGGGGAACTCGAACGCATGCACCTCTCCGATCTCGCGGGCGTCAACGTCGGCCGGCTCTCCGGCGGGCAGCGCCAGCGGGTGGCTCTCGCCCGGGCGCTCGCGGTAAAGCCCGGCCTCCTCCTCCTGGACGAGCCGCTCGCCGCGGTCGATGTTCGAGCCCAGGGAGAGATGCGCCGCGAACTCCGGGAAACCATCCGGGCCGCTGACATTCCCTGCATCCTCGTCACCCACGCGCTCCGCGACGCCCTCGAACTCGGCGACCGAACCTGCGTCATGGAAGAGGGGAGAGTCGTCCTCGAGGGGACGCCGGAGGAGGTGCTGGCGTCGGGGGAGAATGAGTTTATCGCGGAGTTCTCGTGTGGATGCAGGAGGTACCGGGAGTAGGGAACGGGGCGGCCGGGGAACGTCGTGAACGTCAACTGAGGAGCGTCTCGACCTTCTGGATCAGAGCCACAGCTGAATTCACCGCAAATTCGGCCTCGGCCCCGGAGATCGTCCCCGCGGCATCATAGACCGAACTGTGCCGTTTGCGACGCATCCTGTCGAAAACGAGAGCATCGTCCTCGTCGATGAAAAGTCCGGCAAACTTCACCACGGAGATATGCTGATTTGCACCGTCAGGGCGATACCCTTTTGCAAACATCAGGGCACGCCCGGCCTGGAGTGCTGCATTATACGCGATGGTATACGCCCAATCACAATCAATCGGGAGAAGTATCCTGGCGGTCTCAATGTCCCGGCGGGCAAGGGCCATTGCGTCGTCCACTTTCTTCCGGTCGGGCGGGAGCCGCTTGATCAACCCCTGCCTCTCAAGATCTTCAAGCATCACAGGTTCCAACGATCATGATCTTTCTCTCGCTCATTACATTCTTTACGAAAGGATCTCCGGTTTCCCGTCGTCGGGCAAACTCGCTGCCCTGCATGAGCGTGTAGTTGATCTCCCGGCTGATTGCACGTTCGCTCGTGTTTACGAGGGGGATCAGTGCCTTCTCATCCACGTCGCCGACGATGAAGAGGTCGATGTCGCTCTTTCCTCCAGCGGTCCCTTTAGCAAACGATCCATAGATGAACATACACTCGATATTCTGCAGGAGCGAGAGGTTCTCCCGGATGACTCGTGCAACTCCCTCCGTCTTGAGCACGAGTCGCTGGAGGTCAGTATAGAGGAAAAAATCACGGTTGACGGTGAAATACTGCTGATTTCCCCTTTTCTTCCCGACCAGAAGCCCGAACGATTCCAGATTCGCAAGCTCGCGGCGCACTCCGGTGATGTTCTCACCGGTCATGCGGACAATTTCGCGAACGTAAAACTCGCTCTCCGGGTTGAGCAGAAACAGGGTGAGGAGTTTCACCCGGACCTTCGAAGGGATGAGCGCCTCAATCATGAATATATAATGTATTCAACAGGATAAAAAATGTATTCGATCGAATACAAAAATATTCTTTTCGATCCTGTTCATGAGCCTCGTCGGGCTCCCACGGAAGACTGGGATGATGGTGGTGGGTGACCAGGTCGCTGGAGGCGACAAAGAGGGATTATCCTGCACGGGTGCGGGGCTGGCATAATTCCATCTTCAACTAAAAGGGCCGATGCAGGACCATCTTCTCCAAGGAGGTTGACGCCGGGCTTTCGGCCTGCAGCAATGTCCCTGTTAAGCAATAGGTGGGTGGGGATCTCCGGGTGCTCTCTACGTAACTCCGGAGAGACCATCTTTGCCGCCTCGCCGATAATGGTCAGCATACGTTCGATCCCGGCGCGTTCCAGCCGGCGGTTCCGAAGATCTTCCGCCGATATGATGTTTTCGGAGAATTCCTCGATGCTTATGATGGCATCAAGGATGTGGTGAAGATACGCGAGGTCCTCCGGCGTCATAGATCACCACAGCATCACGGTATATCGCATCGGCGAGGTAGGGGCTCACGGCGTTTTCGGTGACGAGGTCCACCTTCATGCGGAGAGACCGGGCGAGTTCGTCCTCGATCCGCACAAGCGAGAAAAGGCTCTTTTTGCGGGCGAATCTGACCAGGATGTCGATGTCGCTCGCCGGGCCGGCGGATCCGCGTGCGTAGGAGCCGAAGATCGCAATCCATTCGGCATCGTTTTGGGTGAATTTCGCAACGATTGTCTCCCGTGCTGTCCTGGTTAATCTACGTCCTGCTATTTCACCCGACCGCATCTGTATGCTGGTTAGTATGACGCTCACCCCGTATCAGTCTTTTGAAGAATGAAGCGGCTCCCAGACATGAACGAGCGATTACCTCCCGATGAGGCGTCTCTTCAGAGCAGGGTGAAACCAGCCCCGGAATGAACAGACATCCACTTGAAGCAAAATTTATTGCAAACTTCAGATCATCATGAAGATCCCGATCGCTGCGATCAAAAAGCCGAAGACAAGCTGGATTGTCCGGGCCGGTATCCTTGCCGCAACCTGCGCCCCGGCGAACGCCCCGAGCGAGACCCCGATCGCGTACGATACAAAATACTGCAGCGAGTAGTTCCCCTGCACGATATGGGCCAGGGCCCCGGTCGACGAGGTCGCGAAGATGATCGCCATTGAGGTCCCGACCGCGGCGTGGACCGGGAGCCCCCCCGAGATCATGGCGGGGACCATTGCAATCCCCGAAGAAAGGCCGGTTGCCCCGCTCATGGCCCCGGCCACGAGCCCCCATATACCGAGGTGGAGGTAATACATCCTGACCTCCGGGAGTTCCTCGGTATCCGAAGAATACGCCTGGCAGAAGGAAGGGCCCTTCACGATCGCCGGGACGAGGGAGAGGCCGGGAAGGACCATCTGGGCCGCAAGGATCAGCATAACGGCTCCGAAGAGAAGGGTAAGGGTGCCGTCGGAGACGAAACCCGTCAGAAAAGCCCCGATGAGGCTTCCCGCCATGCAGGGGACTGCCGCAACAGCAATCGTCTTCCAGCACAGTCTCCCCTGCCGCCCGTAGACGATGCCCCCCGATAGCGCGGTAAAGGGGGCCACGGCAAGGCTCGTCCCGATTGCAGTCTTCAGGTCAAGGCCGAAGAGGAGCGTGAGGGTCGGGACGGCGAGGAAACCTCCGCCGAGACCGAGGATCGCGGAGACCCCGCCGATACCGGTTGCAATGATGAACGCGAGGATGAGCTGGATCAAAGACGGAATCATTGATTGGTCATCCTGCTCGGCTCCGTCCTTGCAGGCTTAAAAACGGGGAACCCGTTATCCCCCGGTATGACCCCAAAGTCATGCGCCGTGAACGGGGATGAAGCGGGGGCCTCCCGTAGATCCGCCGGGGGCCTTTTGTCCCAGTACGTCTTCTCAGTCATTCAGGACCCACAAAGGTCAATTCAGTTGCTCCAATCTGCGGGTGGCCTCCAGGAGGGTCTCATCCTTCTTTGAGAAGGTGAACCGGACCCGGTTCTCCCCGCCGTCTCGGAAGAACGAACTCCCCGGAACCGCTGCAACACCGACATTCTCGACGAGGTGCCGGGCAAACTCCGTATCGTTCATCCCGAACTCCGAGATGTCGGCGAAGATGTAGTAGGCCCCTTCCGGGAGACGGCACCGGAGACCGGCTTTTGTCAGGCCCGAAAAGAGGATCTTTCGTTTCCGGTCATAGAGAGCCGCAAGGTCCCGGTAATACGAGGGAGGGAGATCCAGCGCTGCAACACAGGCACGCTGGAGGGGAGCCGGGGCTCCCACGGTCAGGAAGTCATGGATCTTCCGGATCCGGGCCGTCAGGTCCCGGTGGGCCAGGGCATACCCGACCCGCCAGCCCGTAACGCTGTAGGTTTTCGAGAAACTCCCGATCGTGACCGTTCGCTCCTCCATCCCGGGAAGCGAGCCGATCGAGATATGCTTGCGCCCGCCATAGAGGATGTGTTCGTAGATCTCGTCCGTGATCGCGACGACATCGTTCTCGACGCAGAGATCGGCAAGGAGCCGCAGCTCCTGCCCGGAAAAGACCTTCCCGGTCGGGTTGTTCGGGGTATTGAGGATGAGGACCCGGGTCTTCTTGGTAAACGCGGATTTCAGGGCCTCCTCGTCGAGAGAGAAATCGGCCTTCAGCCGGATGAACCGGGGTACGGCCCCGGAGATGACGGAATCAGGCCCGTAATTCTCGTAGAACGGCTCGAAGATGACCGCCTCGTCGCCCGGCGAGATCAGGGCAAGGAGGGAGGCCATCATGGCCTCCGTTGAGCCGCACGTCACGGTGATCTCGGTCTCCGGATCGAACTGCATCCGATTGTACGCCTCCACGTTCCGGGAAAGAGCTTCCCGAAGGGACCTGTCCCCCCAGGTGATCGCATACTGGTTCACATCGGCATGAAGCGCCGCACAGGCCGCATCCTTGAGTTCCCGCGGGCACGGAAAATCGGGAAATCCCTGGGCAAGGTTGATGGCGTTATTCGCTATCGCAAGCCGCGTCATCTCACGGATGACCGACTCGGAAAAATGGTCGGCACGGGACCTCCGGGAGGGCTCCATCGCCCCGCAGTCAGTGTATGGTGCAGGAGACAAGCCGCTACACCCCACATCTCTCATACCTTGGCATATTGATCATAAAGAGAAATAGTTCCGGGGAAAGGAGAAAATTTTGCCGCAATCATTCTGAAAGTTCCCTCAAACAACCAATATCACTCGTTATCATCCCGAACGAAAGAACGACCGATGAGATTGCGGGTTGTGGTTCAGCGTATCTGCGGAGAAAGGATATATTTTATACGACCACATATTCAGGTGGTGTAATGAAAGAGTCCCCCTGCGATTTTGATATGTGCGAAGAGGTGTGCGAGCATCCTCAAACGATATGTCAGGCAAAAAAAGAGATGGCGCCGGAGGAAGACATTCAGCATGCGACAGAAATATTCCGGCTTCTGGGCGATGTGACCCGGTTTAAGATATTATACGCTCTCTCTAAGCGCGAGTTGTGTGTCTGCGATATTGCAGCGGTGGTGCAGATGGCGCAATCGGCGGTATCGCATCAGCTCCGTCTTCTGCGCGGGGCCCGCCTGGTCAAGTATCGCAGAGAAGGGACCATGGCCAAGTATTCGCTGAACGACGAGACTATCGCCGTTCTGCTGCAGCATGGGCTCGACCACGTCCGACAAAAATAACAAGAGATTCGCCGGAGCGGCCCTAGCCCGTCCAGCAAGAAAAAAAAATCAAAACTGACCTGTTTGCAGCGCGTCAGTCTCTATGTAGTTGATCGGCTTACCCCCTGCATCAAACGCATGCCATTCAAGGTAACGAGAAGCGACGACCCCATGTCGGCAAGCACCGCCAGCCAGAGATCGACGAACCCGAGAAACGTCAGGGCAACGAATACCAGTTTGACCATGATGGCAAAACCGATGTTCTGCTTGATAACGGTCACCGTCCTGCGGCTCAGGTCGATCACATAGGCCAGCTTCCCCAGATCGTTGGACATCAGGGCGATATCGGCCGTTTCCAGCGCCGTATCCGAGCCGGCCACACCCATCGCAACACCGACGTTGGCGGCTGCCAGCGCCGGGGCGTCGTTGACGCCGTCCCCCACCATCACGACGGTGCCGAACTCTTTCGTCAGTTTCTGCACGGCAGCCACTTTGTCCTGCGGCAGCAGGTCGCTGTAGTAGGCATCAAGGCCGAGGTCTTTTGCTATGGCGCCGGCCACCCGGCGATTGTCGCCGGTCAGCATGGCGATGTGCTTCATGCCGACCCGGCGAAGGGCCCGGACGGCATCCCTGCCGCTGCCGCGCAGCGTGTCGGCCACTGCAATCATGCCGAAGATTGCACCCCCGGAGCCGACCAGCATGACCGTCTTGCCCTGCTCTTCCAGCCCGGTCACCCTGTTCATATATTGCGCCGGGTTCAAACCCAGGTCCTCGAAGAGACGCAGATTCCCGATATAGACCGTCTGCCCGTCGACGTCAGCCCGGGCGCCGCGACCGACCAGAGCCTTGAAATTCACTGCCGGCTGCAGGGGTAAACTCCCGGCCTTTTCGACGATGGCCACGGCCAGGGGGTGTTCCGACCATTTTTCGACGGCCGCCGCCATGGCCAGGAAGTCCTGCTCGGTATGTTCACCCAGCGGCAGGACATCCGTAACAACCGGGCGGCCGTGGGTCAGGGTGCCGGTTTTATCAAGAGCAATGGCCTGAATGGCGCCCATCTGCTCGAGGTAAGCGCCGCCTTTGATGAGGACGCCGTTACGGGATGCGTTGCCGATCGCCGACACGATGGACACCGGCGTCGAGATGACCAGGGCGCACGGGCAGGAGATGACCAGCAGCACGAGCCCGGTGTAGAACCAGTACGCAAAGTCCTGACCGAACAGCAGCCAGGGGAGGACCATGGTTCCGGCAGCGGCAAGCAGGACCGCCGGGGTATAGTACCTGGCGAAGAGATCGACAAACTGCTGCGAAGGCGCTCTCTGGGCCTGGGCCTCCTCCACAAGGTGCATAATCTTCGCCAGCGTCGAATCTGCGGCGACCCGGGTGACCTCAACCTCCAGAGCGCCGTGTTCATTGACGGTCCCGGCATACACCGCATCGCCGGCTGCCTTCTCCACCGGGAGCGACTCCCCGGTGATCATCGCCTGGTTGACGGCCGACATACCGCTCCTCACCGTGCCGTCCATCGCAATTCGCTCTCCGGGTTTGACGATGATCAGGTCGCCGACGGCAACCTCCTCCACCGGCAGCCTCTGCTCCACCCCGTTGCGCCGCACCAGAGCGTCGGGCGGGGCCAGATCCATCAGCGTCCGGATAGACTGCCGGGTCTTATCCATCGTATAGGTCTGGAGGGTGTTGCCGAGAGAGAAGAGAAAGGCAACGGTTGCCCCTTCGCTCCACTCCCCAATGGCCGCCGCCCCGATGATGGCGACGGTCATGAGAAGGTTCATGTCGAAGGTGAGGGAACGCAGGCCGTACAGTCCCCGTTTTGCCGTGCTGTAACCGCCGACAATCGTAGCCGCGGCGTACAGCGGGATCACGATGGGGTCGCTGAAACCCAGCAGGTCCAGGGCACCGGCCACCGCCAGTATGATGCCGGAGGCGACGGTTGCCTGGGTGCGCCGGTGGGCCCACCACGAGATCCCGGTTTCCGGGCGGTGCCGACCCGCTTCTTCGCGTTCGGCTTTATACCCGGCCTGCCCCACCGTCTTCAGGATCTCGGCAAAGGGAGCGGTGTGCTCCACCGTCATTTTGCTGGCGGCAAAATTGACCTGCACCGAGCGTACTCCCTCCAGCGCGCCGACCCGTCTCTCCAGGTTGGCTGCGCAGTCGGCGCAGTCGAGGCCGGAGAGCCGGAACACCGAACGCCGGACCTCCGGATGGCCGGCGTCTGCGGAAAGGAGCGTGGCCCGGTAGCCGAAACCGCCGACCGCCTTCTCGATCTGCTCCGGCCGGATCCGCACCCGGTCGTAGGTCACTTTCATCTTTGCCGTAGCAAAGTTGACGTCTGCATCGATGACGCCGTTGAGTCTTCCAATGCCCTTTTCGAGCGTAGCGGCGCAATCGGCGCAATCAAGACCGTCCACGGCGAATGTGTCGGTCAGAGCATCGGCAGCGGCTGCCGCCCCGGGACCCGCGTGTCGGTGCATGTCACCCTCATGGCAGCAGTCACAAACGGGCTCGGCGGACGCAGGTTGTGCGGGCTCTTCGTCCGGGCAGCAGTCGCAACCCGCCCCGGCGGTCGCCGTGGAGTCTTCCGGCAGAGAACAATCGGAAGCTGCTGCCGGATCAGATTCGGGGGGTTGCTCCGACGAATCCGGGCGGCAGCCGCACCGGCAGGCGGTTTTCTCCGCTTCATCATCCGGTGATGAATGATTATGGGCCATTGTTTTACTCCGGCCCGTATCCGATGTGTTTGATATCCTGCGACAGCAACGAGCCGACGTGTTCGCTGGTTAAAGAATACCCGGGCGATCTTTCCCCGCGGCGGCGGTCGACCGGGAGTACACCGGGCAACGGCCGTAGTCGATGAAATGCTGCCGGCGGTCTCGTTGACACAATGACACCGGTATCGCAGGCGTGTGCCTCCGGGGGAGATATGACTCGCAATGTCTTCGCCCCGGCTGTATTCGGCGGTTTGAATATCCCGCCCAATTTCCGGGCTTCCGGTGCAGGGCTCATCTCTTCGTTTGCAGAGTTGCCGTCCCGACGTCCGCAACGGCGTGAGCGCAGGTCCTTTCGGTCTTCTCCGATAGACATAAACAGTCCCTTCTCATCGATACACCACAAATATGAATATATATTCACATATCGAGTATATGAATTCATCCCCGGGCACAGGTTCGACCGACGAGAACTCGGTAAGATCTGCCGGATCAGGCGGCACATGCAGGTGTATCTGGCAGGAAGAGAAACGCGAAGACTGCCTATATGAACATCTTCTGTCCACTCGCCGGTTCCCTCATCTTCACGGCGCCCGCCCAGGAAGTTCCGGGTCGTACTTCAGGGGATACAGGGCTGCAGAAGCCATGGGCATGAATTTTCCTTCACGTTCCCCATAGGCATCACCCATACTCCGGATCAGTCTTTTGAAGGGAGACGCGTTCAATCCGGCCGCCCCACACCCCGCACAGGAACATATATACGAAGTGTCTGCAATCAGAAGACCGCCAGCAGGCAGGAGAAGAACTATCATGGCGTGGAGAAGATCGGCACGCGAACCATGGAGCGAGTTTGAAGATATGCTCTCGGGTATGCAGAGGCAGTTCACCGAGATGATGGAGAACCTTTCACGAACCGCGCAGCAGCCACCTCTCCCCGGCGGGGCCGGGACGATGGTCGACGTCCTCGAACACGACACCGACGTCGTGGTCGTTGCCGACCTCCCCGGCGTTGAGAGAGGAGACATAACCGTCCGGCTCCTTGACCCGCGGACGCTCCGGATCGCCGCCCGGCGGGAGGAGGCAAGCGAAAAGGAGCAGACAGGATACCATATGCGGGAGCGGAGGATCGGTTCTCTCTCCCGGACGGTCTCTCTCCCAACCGATGTCAAGGACGAAGGGGCGGGCGCCACGTTTAAAAACGGGACTCTCGAGGTGCGGCTGAAGAAAGCCGCCGAGGCCCGCGGCGAGGAGATTCCAGTGGGCGGACCGGCCGGCCAATCCGTCGCACAGGAGCACCGGCAACAGATTGAGGAAGAGTACCGGGAGGACAGGGAGAAGATGAGGCCGTCCGGGTACCGGAGTCGCAGCGACCTGATGGAAGAAGCGCAGAAGATCAAGATCGAGGAGAAAGGAGACCCCGACGAGCAGAAGAAGGCCGCAGAACTCCGTCGACAGAAGGAGAGGATGTACGAAGAGGGGAAAAAGACGTTCCGGTGAGGCGGTCAGGCCGCAAGGTCCCGGACGGCTGAAAATCCCGCCTCGATAAGATCCATCCGGCCCCGGTTGCGCCAGCCGGGATAGGGCAGACAGAGAAGGTGATTCTCCTCGAAGAGGACCTCCCGGAGGTCTCCGGAGATCTCTGTAATCGTCCTGACACCGGCGAGGGCATTCGCATAGGGCTCGATCTCGCGAAGCCCGGCGAATGCCGTACTTCCGAGGGCGACGACGTATCCGGGGGCGAGACCGGCGATCTCCCGTCCGAGAATTTCCCGCGCGCTCAACCGGACGAGGCCTCCGGGAACGGCCGCCCTCCGGTTCTTCCGGAAGACGCACTTGACGGTATCGACAAGGAAGAAGCCGTTCCCGGTGAAGAGATCAAGGTTTTCCCGGCGCGATTCGCCGTTAAGCCCGAGCAGCAGAAACAAATTTTCCGCAAACCCGAGGGAGAGCGGAGCGCGTCCCCCGCGATGTCGCACGTCGTAGCGGCCGTTCCAGAAGTAGGGGTAGTCGGGATTCAGACAGTCGGAAGGTGCGGCAACCTCGCGCCGCCCGGCAGACCAGGGTGGGGATTCGGCGACGAAGAGCACCCGTATGCGGTCGGGCGGCCTGCAGTATGCGCTGCAAACGTCGTGAGGCAGGAGTTCCGGCAGGATGACGTCGCAGAGATCCGGGCGACCGACGGAGTAGCGGCGGTAGACCTCCCGAACCCTCGCGGCGCTCACCGGCGGAGGGTTTTTGACATCCATTCCAGGAGGTTTGCTTCGCAGAAGTGATATATCTTTCAGGAAGGCACCACACGCGATACGATACACGGACACACGCCCTGTATTCTTCATCCTCACGCTACTGAGATCTGCTGCGCGCCCCCGTCACCCCCACAAGATAAAGATACATAAACACCAAGATATGAAAGAATGGAAAATAACGTTACCTTTCAGGATTTCAATATCTCGCAAAAGACACTCCAGGCGATAGAAGACCTGGGCTTTGAGGAGCCCACGCCGATCCAGGTACGCACAATACCAATGATACTCAAAGGCCGCGACGTGACCGGCCAGGCCCAGACCGGGACAGGAAAGACGGCAGCGTTCGGCATCCCGGCAATTGAGCGCGTCGACCCCGACAGCCGGGCGACACAGGTTCTTGTCCTCTCTCCCACCCGAGAACTCGCCATTCAGACCGCCGAAGAGTTCTCCCGCCTGGCAAAATACCACAAGGGCATCAGCACCACCCCGATCTACGGTGGCCAGCCGATAGACCGGCAGTTCAAGGCATTGCAACGCGGCGTCCAGATCGTTGTCGGGACCCCCGGCCGGGTGCTCGACCACCTCGACCGCGGGACGCTCTCGTTTGCCCGGGTAGGCCTGGTCGTCCTCGACGAAGCCGACCAGATGCTGGATATGGGATTTCGTGAAGATATCGAGAAGATCCTGGACGAAACACCAAAAGACCGCCAGACGGTTCTCTTCTCGGCCACCCTCCCGAAACCCATCCTCGATATCTCGAAGAAGTTCCAGAAGAACCCCGAGTTCATCTCTGTCGCACGGCGCGAGGTGACCGTCCCGCAGATCGAGCAACTCTACATTGAGGTGCGGAATAGAGACAAACTCGAAGTCCTCACCCGTCTGCTCGATATGTACGACCCGGAATTGACCCTCGTCTTCTCAAACACCAAAAAGGGCGTCGACGAACTGACCACGCACCTCCAGGCCCGCGGCTACTTCGCCGAAGGACTCCACGGGGACATGAAACAGACCCTCCGGGACCGGGTGATGGCAAAGTTCCGTGCGGGGACGATCGACATTCTCGTCGCCACGGACGTCGCCGCGCGGGGCATCGATGTAGAGGACGTCGACCTGGTCATCAACTACGACGTCCCGCAGGACATCGAATATTACATCCACCGGATCGGCCGGACAGCGCGTGCCGGCCGCACCGGACGGGCCGTCACGTTCGTGGGCCCGAAAGAGTATTTCAAACTCCGGACGATCCAGGACTACACCCGGATCAAGATCGCCCGCATCCCGCTCCCAACACAGGGAGATGTTGAGGAGAGCCGGACACGGAAACTCATCGACCGGGTACAGCACATCATAGAGGAGGGCGACCTTGAACACTACATGAACCTCGTCGACCAGATATCCGAAGACTACACCTCACTTGAGGTTGCCGCGGCCCTCCTGAAGATGGAGCTTGCCGGGAGCAGTCCGGGCGACAGGAACCAGGTCCTGCCGCAGGAGATCGGACCGGCTCAGGGGTTGGCTCTCCTCAAGATCCCGGTCGGAAAAGAGCACCAGATCCGGCCCAAAGATATTGTCGGAGCACTCGCAGGCGAGACCGGGATTCCCGGGACCGCAATCGGAGCAATCAATATCTACGAGACATACTCCACGGTCGATCTCCCCCTCGACCTCGCCGACCAGGTCATTGAGGGAATGAAAGGGAAAACCATCGCAAGGGTCCGACTGACCCAGCCGATCGAGATCATCGGAGCGCCGGGGAGCAACGTATCTTGGGACAGGCGGTAAGTAAGAGCATGCGGGCTGGCTCCATTCCGGAGCACCTCTTTTATCGGGCAACGTGAAGAGAAAGGCCGCTGAACCACACTCCGGCTTATTCGGAACGCTTTTACACGAAATCTGGAATTCATTTGGTAAAGGTTGACGGGGGTGCTTCACGGCAGCCCGGAAGTATGGGGGGTTTCCCGGCATACCGGCACCGCCCCCTCCCATAGGAGAAAGGATTATATCCTAGAATACGTATTTTGTCATCGAAGGGGGTGGTGGCGTCAACGGATACGAGATGCAATCACTGAATCTCCCGAAAGTCTCATCACCAAGTGCATCCTCCCGGTAAGACCTGCCCAATAAACTCATATCACCCACAAGAGATACGAATACCATGGTGTGCTGTAAGCCTCTGACCGGGTTCAGACAACCTGTGCTGCCGACCCTGCATCCAGAGGGCGTTGACGGGTGACCAGACGACGCGTCACGCCCTCCTGGAAACCCGATCTGAAGTTAGGAGACGCGAGACCGTGAAGTCCATGTGACTGCTCCTTCGAGGTCGTCCCCGGGGACACCCTCCCTCTGAATTGCAGTCCCGTAGACCGATTGCTGCGTTCGGGTCGCGGTCCACGACGAGCCTGCAATGCGGGCAGGCATGGACCGCGCCCGGAGAGCTTTTTTGCGACGATCATCTCACACAGATAGTTTCGAAAAACGGTTACAGGTGTCGTGGGCCTTCTGCCTGCCTTCGTCCTGAAGCATCAATGCGTGAGAGATAATAATTTATACTGACTTAAGCGGTTATCAAAAGCAAACGTCGTTTGACAGCGATCAAATTTGATTTATACCTGTTTCATGGTAAAATGGGCACGCGAAAAGGATAATAGGAGAGCATGGATTCGGACCTTCCGTGCGGGGCCGGGCAGGGGAGCACCATGGCAATCCCGGGGAGGAACGCCCATATAGGCAAGGGACCAAACGCTACCTGATGCAATGGCCCGAAAGGATGTTACATCGGTCGTCGCTTACGACGACATAACCTTCAGGAGGATGCCGGATTCGGCCGATGCCGTCTACGTCGTCGGCGAATACCGCATCGACGACATCCGGCCGGACGAGAGAGTCCTCGATATTGGGGCGAACGTCGGTGCGTTCTGCATTCGGGCCGCCCGGAGATCCCGGCGGGTCCTGGCCGTCGAACCAATCCTCACGGAGGCACTCCGGGAGAATGTCAGAGCAAACGGCGTCGACGTCACGGTGTTCGACGGGGCGCTCGGCGATGGAAGCGTAAGGCGGATCGCCTGGGGAAACCGGACCCTCGCCGTGAAAACCCGGACCCTCGAGGAGTTCATCGATACGGCCAGGGGCTGCGACTTCCTGAAGTGCGACTGCGAGGGTGCGGAATGGTCCATCCGGCCCGGGGCCCTCGACGGGGTGCGCCGGATCGAGATGGAACTTCACATGCCCCCGATCGGGGGGCCGGTGAACAGGGCGCTCCTCGACTACATCGGGGAGCACTACGACTTTACGATCGACCGGACCCCGGGCTACGATGTGCGGGGCGTGATGGGGATCCTGCACGCCGCCCGCAAGAACGGCAAACGACATCTTCGCCCTCAAATGCCGGGAGTTCCCGTCTCCGCCGATAACCAGGATTCGGTCGACACGCATAAATAGGAGTCAGGATCACCACCCCGCCGGTGAAGCAGTATGGCACAGGTAAAGGAAGGCGACACCGTCAAGGTGCACTACACCGGGAAACTGGAAGACGGCACGGTCTTTGACAGTTCCAACGAACGAGAGCCTCTGGAGTTCACCATCGGCAACGGACAGATTATCTCCGGGTTCGAGCAGGCTGTGATCGGCATGACGCCGGGAGAGACAAAGACCGCCACGATCCCCCCGGAAGAGGCATACGGTCCGCACCGTGAAGACATGACGCTTACCGTAGACCGGGAGCAGTTCCCCGAAGATATCAACCCCGAGCCGGGCCAGCAACTCCAGATCCAGCAGCCGGACGGCAAGGCGGCAATCGTCGTCGTCAGCGACGTCTCGACTTCGACCGTGACGCTGGACGCAAACCATCCGCTGGCCGGAAAACCCCTGACGTTCGACATCCGCCTCATGGATGTCGTCAACGCGGCATGAGAGCGGGTAACCGGTGACCACCGGCCCACTCTTATGTCCGCAGAACTCTTCTCAACCCCGCAAGCGGGTGGGTATTGACGATATCGTCCGCCGAGAGCCAGCCTCGCCGGGCGGTCGCGACCCCGAACTCCATGTAGCGGAGGTTCTCCCGGCTGTGGGCGTCCGAACCGAGCGAGAACCGGACTCCCGCCTCGCGGGCCGCGAAGCAGTTGACGTCGGAGAGGTCCAGACGGGACGGAAAGGCGTTGATCTCCATCAAGACACCGAGTTTTGTTGCGGCATCATAGACCGCAGATAGATCGATCCGGTAGGGCTCGCGTTCAAGGAGGATCCGCCCCGTCGGGTGGCCGATGATGTCGACGTGGTCGTTATGCATCGCCGTGATAACCCGCCCGGTCATCTCCCGCTCGGTCTGCTTGAACCCGGAATGAACGCTCGCCACCACAACGTCAAGGTCGGCGAGGACGCTGTCCGGGAGGTCCGGCTTCCCATCCATGCCGATGTTGCACTCGGTGCCGGAGAGGACGGTGAAATCATCGCCGGCCACCCGGTTAATCCGCTCGATCTCGCGCACCTGGTCGGCCAGGCGCCCGGGGGAGAGGCCGCGGGCGATATGGAGGGCCTCTGAATGGTCGCAGATGGCGATGTACCTGTAGCCGAGTGCTCGCGCCGCCTCCGCCATCTCCTCGATGGAGTGAGCGCCCTCGCTCCAGCGGGTATGGACGTGGAGATCGCCCCGGATCGCGTCGTAGCCGACGAGGTCGGGCAGGGTCCCGGTCCGTGCGGCCTCGATCTCGCCGCGGTCCTCCCGGAGTTCCGGCTCGATCCAGGCAAGACCGAGAGCCCGGTAGACCCCGCCCTCGTCCTCGCCCGCGACCGTCCTGCCGCTTGCAAGGTCTACGAGCCCATACTCGTTCAGCCGCCAGTTTCGCGCAACAGCAAGTTTCCGGAGAGCAATATTGTGCTCCTTTGAACCCGTGAAATACTGGAGCGCGGCCCCGAAATGCCCGTCCTCCACAACCCGGAGGTCGACCTGGATCCCGGTCGCGAGCACCACCGACGTCTTCGTCGTTCCCCGGGCGAGAACCCGCTCAATACCCGGAAGGGTGGAAAATACCTCCATCACCTCCTCCGGGCGCGAAGAGGTCGCGAGGACGTCGACGTCCCCGACCGTCTCCTTCCTGCGCCGTATCGAACCGGCAAGGCTCACCTGCCGGACCGACGTGAGCGACGAAAGACGCCGTTCGATATCGCGGGCGACGGGCAGGATATACCCGAGAAGGCGGCGCTCTTTTGCGGTCCGGCTCATCCGGACGCTCTCGAGGATGTTCTGCTCGGTCTTCTCCCCGAACCCGGGGAGGTCGCGGATCCGGCCGGCCGCTGCCGCCGCCTCCAGGTCGTCGACGGTCCGGACCCCGAGTTCCCGGGCGAGATAGACCGCCTTCTTCGGCCCGATCCCGGGAAGCCG
Source organism: Methanoculleus sp. UBA291 (assembly GCF_002499755.1). Taxonomy (NCBI): domain Archaea; kingdom Methanobacteriati; phylum Methanobacteriota; class Methanomicrobia; order Methanomicrobiales; family Methanomicrobiaceae; genus Methanoculleus; species Methanoculleus sp. UBA291. The sequence goes on from NZ_DANC01000021.1 coordinate 54,826, forward strand.
GACCAGGTGCTGCACGCCCTCCGGGAGTTCCTCGCGGAGAGACGCGAGGTAAGCGAGGCGGCCAGTCTCGACGATCTCGCGGATCTTTTCGGCGATGCTCTTGCCGACGCCGGGGATATCATCGAGGTCGCCCTCCCGCGCGACGTCGGCGATATCCTCCGGAAGAGTCTCGATCGCCCGGGCTGCCCGCCGGTATGCCTGCGGCTTGAACCGGACGCCTTTGATCTCCAGGAGGTCCGCGACCTCGTCGAGGACCGCCGCGACCTCTATATTGGTCACCTGCGAAAGATTCTCCACCGTCACGCCTCCCGCTGCCGGCGGAACATGGCCGCGACCTCGGTGGTCGTCGTCGCCTGTTCCGGGCTCTTCTCGTCCCGCCACCGCACGAACCGCGGGAACCGGAGGGCGAGCCCCCGCCGCCGCTCCGGGTCCCAGTTGCAGGTATGGACCGGGCTCTCGGTGATCTCAAGCCCGAGCACCTCCACGACCCGGGCCGGCACGAACCAGAAGTCGGGTGCCGCCTGCGGGTTCACCATCACCCGCGCCGGCTGCCGGTCCGTCCTCGCACCGGCGAGCCGTCGGGGGAGGCCCGCGAGTTCTTCGTCAGAGAAACCCGTGCCCATGCCGCAGACCGTCTGAAAGAGGTCTTCCTCGTGGTTATAGGCGGCACAGAGGACCGAACCGTAGGTCCCGGCCCGCTTCCCCCGACCGGCGCTGGCGCCGACGATGACAAGGTCGAGCGTATCGGCAAGGCCGGGAGCGTAGTCCCCCTTCCACTTGATCCACTGCCACTCCCGCGCTCCCGCCCGGTAAAACGAGTCCTTTGCGCACGACTTGCAGACGATCCCTTCGAGCCCGCGTTCAATGCAGGCGCTGTAGAACTCCGTGATCCCGTCGGTATCCCCTGTTACAATGCGGTCGGCGACGGAGATCCGGTCGTCCCCTGAGAGGACCGCCTCGAGTATCGCCCGCCGGTCGGGGTAACTCCGGGAGAGGCAGGACTCGCCGTTAACGTAGAGGAGATCGAAGACCCGGTAGGTCGCGGGGATCTCGCCGGCAACCTCCCGGACCCGGTACTTCCGTCGCCGCCGCATCAGCGTCTGGAACGGCTGATAGGTCCCGGCCTCATGGTTGAACGCAACCGCCTCGCCGTCGAGGATCGCCGTCTTCGCCGTAACGGAGCCCCGGACGCGGCGGACGATATCGGGGTACTGGTCGGTGACGTCGGTCAACCGCCGCGAAAAGAGGGTGACGTCGTCGCCGTCCTTGTGCGCCTGAATCCGTTCGCCGTCGTACTTCTCCTCGACGGCGATGACGGGAGAGCCGATCCGCTCGAGGATCTCCGAGATCCTGGCGACCCGCTGGGGAAGCATCGGCCGGACGGGCCGGTGCAGGGCGATGGTGATTGCCTGCACCCCGGGCGGCCCTTTCACCCGGAGCGTCCGGGCCACAAAACCGATATCGGATGATACGTTGTAGGCATGCTCGAGGAGCGGGCGCCCCGTCTTCGATCCCAGGTATGCCTCCGCAAGGGCATCGAGGAGCGTCATATCCCCGACGCCGAGCCGCATCTCCCCGGTGGCGAGCCGGACCAGGTAACGCCGCTCAGGCGGCGTGGCGGCGGTGAGCAGCCGTGCGAGGATGTTTTTCTTCTCTTCCGCCGAACCCTGGCCGGACGCATGGGCGATCCCGACAAGACCGCGGTGGACGTCGGCGACCGAGAGCGATCCTGTGGCCGGGGCCTCGATCAACCGGGATGCGGCGTCGCCGTAATCGCCGAGTTCCCGCGTCGCCGCCTCGACGAAAGCCGGATCGGTTCCGGCCGCAAGAGCGATCGCCGCCGCCGTGGTCCGGTCCCCGAGGCCCAGATTCAGATCGCTGGCGCCCGGACCGATCTCTCCCAGCACAAAGTAGCAGACGATGCCGATCTCGTCCGGCTCCGCCCCGGCGAGCAGTCGCGCGAGAAGTGCGGTCATCTCGTTTCGGGACGATGTCGCCTCAAGCCGCTCAAAGCAGGAGGTGAGGGTTGCAAATTTCACGGCTGACCGGTTTCTTCACTGCCGGGAGCTACATCAACGTTGCGGTCTCCGGCCCGGCGGGGACTTTATTACCGACCGGGGACAGGGTAGGTGCATGGAGCCCCTGATACGTGTCGAACCTCCGGGTGAGAAAGCCCTCGAGGTGCTCCGCCGGGACGCGGCGGTCATCTCCCGGTCGATCGTGAGGAAGTACCCCCTCGTGCTGCAGAAGGCGAGCGGCGTGAATCTCTGGGATGTCGATGGAAACCGCTACCTTGATTTTACGGCCGGGATCGCCGTAATGAACGCGGGGTGGAACCACCCCCGGGTCGTCTCCGCCGTCCAGGAGCAGGCGAAGTACCTCTCGCACGGGGCGTTTCTGGACTTCTGCTCCGAAATCCCGGTGCGGTGCGCCGAGGAATTGGTGAGACTCCTCCCGGACGGGCTTAACCGGGTTTACTACGCCAACTCCGGGGCGGAGAGCATTGAAGCGGCGATGAAACTTGCCCGGCACCACACGGGCAGGAACTTCTTCATATCGTTCTACCGCGGGTTTCACGGCCGGACCTACGGGGCCCTCAGCCTCACCGCCTCGCAGGTTATTCAGCGCCGCGCCTTCGGGCCGTTTCTGCCGGTTGTCCACGTGCCTTATCCCGATCCCTATCACCCGCTCGGCGGGGACCCCGCGACCTGCGACGCCGACGTCATAACCTACCTTGAGGATACCGTCTTTCGCTCCGAGGTCGCGCCCGACGAGGTTGCCGCGATCTTCGTCGAACCCGTACTGGGGGAAGGTGGATACGTCGTCCCGCCGCCGGGTTTCCTTCCCCGGCTGCGGCGGCTCTGCGACGAGCACGGGATCCTCCTTGCGGCGGATGAGGTGCAGTCGGGGTGCTTCCGGACCGGGCGGTTCCTCGCCTCCATGCACGCCGGCGTCACCCCCGATATCGTCTGTCTCGGGAAAGCGATCGGCGGAGGGTTGCCGCTCGGCGTCACCGTTGCCTCCGAGGAGGTCATGGACTGGCCGCCCGGCTCGCACGCGAGCACCTTCGGCGGGAACAACCTTGCCTGCGCGGCGGCGCTCGCCGTGATGGCTCTCCTCCGTGAAGAGGGGTTCGGAGACCGGGTGCTGGAAAGAGGAGAGTATCTGATGGAGCGCCTGCGCGAACTTGCGGAGCGGCATCCGATCGTCGGGGACGTTCGCGGCCTCGGGCTCATGGCAGGGATGGAACTCGTCCGGGACCCGACCACAAAGGAGCCGGCAGGAGAGGAGCGGGAGACCGTCCTCCGGCACGCGTTCGAACACGGTCTCGTCCTGCTCCCGGCAGGGGAGTCGACGATCCGGTTCAGCCCGCCCCTGACCATAGACGAGGAGGAGATCGATATCGGCATGGATATCCTCGACAGGGTCATGGAGGGGTTTTAATGCCGGAGTCGGAGAAGGTCACCTACGTCTCGCTTGAATCGGACGAGAGGCTCCACGGCGAGTACGAAGCGGCGCTCCATGAGATCGAGCGGGAGTTCGGAAAGCGCCACCCGATGTACATCGGCGGCCGGGAGGTCACGGCCGATCGGGAGTTCGAGGTGTGGTCTCCCATCGACGCGACCGTCCTGCTCGGGGCGTTCTCCTCCGGAGGAGAGGAGCATGCCCGGCAGGGAATCGCCGCAGCGAACGGGACCTTCCCGGAGTGGAGCCGGAGGGACTGGCGGAAACGGGTCGCGGTCATCAGGCGGACGGCCGATGCAATTGAGGACCGGCTCTTTTCGCTTGCAGCCCTCCTGACTTTTGAAGCAGGGAAGACCCGGTCCGAGGCACTGGCGGAGGTCGGCGAGACGGCCGATATGCTCCGGTATTACTGCGGGGTCTACGAGCAGAACAACGGCTACGTGCTCTCCCTGCACTCCCCGGCCCCGGGGGAGGAGTCCCGGAGCGTCATGCGGCCGTACGGCGTCTGGGCGGTCATCTCCCCGTTCAACTTCCCGATAGCGCTTGCCGCTGGCATGATCTCCGGGGCGCTCCTCACCGGGAACACAGTCGTCTTCAAACCGACAAGCAAGACGCCTCTTTCCGGGGCGACCCTCTTCCGACTTTTTGCGGAGAGCGGGGTCCCTCCCGGCGTCCTCAACCTGGTGACCGGGCCCGGGGGCCCCTTCGGCAGAGTCGTGGCCGCCCATCCGGACGTCGCCGGGATCGCATTCACGGGGTCGCGGGCCGTGGGGATGCGGCTGGAGCGGCAGACGGTCGCGGTGCAGCCCTACCACAGACCGCTGGTCATGGAACTGGGGAGCAAAAACCCGGTGATCGTCACGGCGAACGCCGATATCACAAAGGCGGTTGAGGGTGTGGCCCGGGCGGCCTTCGGGTTTGCGGGACAGAAGTGCAGCGCCGCATCCCGGGTCTACGTCCAGGCATCGGTTGCGGAGCGGTTCCTGCAGGCGCTCCGCAACCGGGCGGAGCGGATGGAAATCGGGGACCCCCGACGGCGGGAGGTCGCGTACGGCCCCCTGATCGACGACGATGCGCGGCTGACCTTCCAGAAGGCGGTCGACGAGGCGATCCGGGACGGCGGCAGGATTGTTGCCGGCGGGAAGGTCCTCGAGGACGAACGCACCGGTCGGGGCGCCTACGTCCGGCCCACGGTCATCGCCGGCCTCGCGCACGATCACCGGATCTTCCGGGAAGAACTCTTCGTCCCGATCCTCGCCGTCGGCACCTTCGAGACCCTCGATGAGGCGCTCGCGCTCGCAAACGCGACGGAATACGGCCTGACGGCGGGAATATTTACAGAAGACCCAGAAGAGGTGGAGAATTTCTTCGACAGGATACGGTTCGGGGTCGTCTACGCCAACCGGCGCGGAGGGGCGACGACCGGAGCCTGGCCCGGGGCCCAGCCTTTCGGGGGCTGGAAGGCGAGCGGAACGACCGGCAGGGGTGTCGGGGGACCCTACTACCTCCTCTCGTTTCTCCGCGAGCAGGCAGAGACCCGGGTGACGGAGCCGGGCGGAGATGAACAGGACCTCGCCCGCCGCACGCCGGCATCACAATAAGGGGAGAGGTCCCACCACCCACACAAGGAAGAGATCGGCATGGGCAAGCGCAGGAAGATATCGGTCGTCGGCGTCCTCGTCTCATGGGCCATCGGACTTGTCGTCTTCCTGATCCTGCTCGGCCTCCTGAACGCCCTCGCCGGCTCCTCCGTCCAGACCCCGGTCTTCCTCCGCATCGTCGCGTTCCTCAACGCGAATCTCGGGCTGCTGATCCTGATCTCGGTAACCTTCCTCATCGGCGACCTCTTCGGCGCCCTCGCGTTTCCTCTGAACCTGCCCGGCCCGGTCTTTGGCGCCGTCGGTGCCGTCCTTCTGGTCGTCTTTCTCTTCCGGCTCATCCGGATCGTCGGCGAGATCGCGGGCATTGGAATCTTCGCGCTGCTTACCGGGACGCCCGCGCTCCTGATCTCCCTCTTCGTCTTCGTCGTCGTGCTCGTCGGGGGATACATCGCGCTCTTTGCGGACCCACCCGGCGAGGATCACAGCTGAAGCATGAGCCGACGATTATTCGGACCCTTCCGCCTCCTCAAACGTACTCACCCCATATTCCTGTAACCGGCCGGTCTCCGGGTTCATACGAACTATCACGAAGAGTTCATACTCGGGGTTCTCCCAGAGGGCGAGGGCAGGGTTGTCCTCCCGGGCCCGGAACCCAAGGTCTTCGAGGCCCTTGCAGACGTCGCCGTAGGTGGTGCTTGCGGCGATCATCTCCCGGACCCGGCCCTTTCTGGTCTCCTGCTCCTTCCGGTAAGCCGCTATCGATCCGCGCATGCGATTGACCATACCGCATACGTCCTCATAAATTTGACCCGGCGGGAGACAGGTGAGAAGAGGCGGAGATCGGGTTGTCCGGAAAAAAGACCTTATCGGGCAGTATATCCAGGGAAATCTTCCCTGTGGTCTTCAAGGTCGTCGTAGGCGGCCACCCTGTACCCCGCATACCCGCCCCCGAGGTTCATCCTGAGCAGGACAAAGATCCTGAGGGCAGGCTGTACCCAGATCGCGACATCGGCATCGTCCTGCTCGGGAACGAAGTTAAGCGACCGGAGTGTCTCTTTGACACTGGCGTAGTCGGGCGTCGACTGGATCATCTCCTCGATCTCCGCCATCACGGCCCGCTGCTGTGCCGCTGCGATATCATCAAGCATGGCTCTCCCGATCGATCGTCTCATATAAAACATGATCCGGGAGCGGATATCGAGAAGAATCTCGCCGCCCCGGGGCGTTGCAGCCCCCCGGACCGGCGTCTTAAATGCCGGATTTTCACATTCCACAGAGTAAAACTACGAAAATTCCCGTAGTTAAAGCAAGATATTTATTTTCACCAAATCAAGTGATGACTGATATCTATGCGAGGAAAGACAGCACTTCTGGGGATTGTTCTGGCGATCCTTCTCTCTGCCGCGGTGATCGGCAACGTCACCGCACAGGTGTCGGAGGAGTCCACAGACAAACTGATCCATGTTTCAGGGACGGGCAAAGTGACGACCACACCCGACCAGGCCGTCATCCGGTTCGCGGTCGAGACCGAGCACGCCGACGTTACGGTGGCGCAGCAGCAGAACGCCCAAAGAATGGACGCCGTGATCAATGCTCTAAAGAACGCAGGAATTCCGGAGAAAGATATCCGGACCGCCGGTTACAACATCATCCCGGTGACCGAAAACAACGACCGGCCCCTGACTACCGACGCAAAGGTCCGGTTCTACCGCGTCGTCAACACCCTTGAGGTCACGCTCACCGACGTGAATCGCGCCGGAGAGATCATCGACCTTGCAGTCGCGAACGGCGCAAACCGGGTCGACCGGTTCACGTTCACCTTAAGCGACGCAAAACAGCTGGAGTTCCGCTCGCAGGCCCTGACCGCCGCGGTAGCGCAGGCGCGGGGCGACGCGGACGCGGTTGCCGCGGCCCTCGGGAAGACCATCGTCGACGTCAAAGAGGTCAACGTCGGAAACAACTACATACCGCTGGCTTACGACAGCAGTTATATGAACATGGAAAAGACGGCGGGTGCGGCGGTCCGGACCCCGCTCGAGGTCGGTGAGATCGACGTGACCGCAACCGTCTCCATCTCCTACGTCATCGGGTAACGCTTTCGCAAAACCCACTTTTTTTTGTCTGCAGGTCCGGGGGCGGTCTTATGCACCGTCCCGGTGAAGATATCGGCGCCCTCATCGGGGCGGCGTATCTCCGGCATCCCCAAACGGCGGGACTGCAGGCACGGCACCCGGAGTCCCTCCTGCGGAGGAGGGGGCGGAAAGGCGCACCGGACCTAAAAGGGTTACTCCATCCGCTCTCGCTTTTCAGGAGCCCTGTTCGTCACCCTGAGTTCGTCCGCAAACCGGAGGGTCTGTTGCGGGTAGGGCATCTCGATACCGTTCTCTTCGAGCGCCTGTTTGATCTTCCAGAGGAGGTCCGTCCTGACGCCCCACCAGTTCTGAGCCGGCGCCCAGATGTAAGCGGTCAGGTTGACGCTGCTATCGCCGAAGTTGTCGACGAAGACCGAGGGCGCCGGATTCTTCAGTGCGAACGGATGGGTCGCGATGACCTCCTTCATGATCCGCATCGCCGCCTCTGCATCGTCCTCATACCTGATGCCGATCTGATACTCAAACCTTCGGGCGGCGTTATGGACATAGTTGGTAATATTGGAGGTGAAGACCTTTTCGTTTGGAATCCGGACGTAAATCCCGTCATAGGTCTTGATGACGGTCGAGAGGATGCGGATATCCTCGACGTTACCGCTGACGTTCGCGACGTTGATGCTGTCGCCGATCCGGATCGGGTGCTCGAACATGAGGAAGAGGCCGGAGATCAGGTTGGAGACGACGCTCTGGCTGGCAAAACCGAGGACGAGACCGGCAACGCCCCCGGCCACCAGGAGGCCGGAGAGGTTGAAATTGAGCTGCGGGAGAGCGACGACGAGCGCCCAGACGATGATGAAGTAGTAGATCAGTTTCACGAGCAACTCGCGCTCGTTCTTGGGCAGCCGGTCCCCGAGGGCTCGCCGGACGTTTATCGCGACGATCTTCGCGATGGTGACGCCGACGATGAGGATGATCGCAAAATACAGGAGGTCCTCGACGGTGATCGAACCGACGCCGATAGGGATCTCCAGAACCTCGGTCAGGTCGAACGTCATGACAGCCCCCACTCCATCAGGTATCCCCGGGAGAGCACCGGGATCTTGCGGGCCGTGTAGAGCTCGATGGACTTCACCATATCCGATTTGAGGGGCACATCGACGAAGTCCGTCTCCGCAAGGAGCTTGGAGAGAATCTTCATGGTGGTAGTGACCGCCACGAACTCACCGTAGTAGAGCTTCATGTCGGTGCTGTCAAAGACCGCCCGGGAGACCTCCGCCCATTCGTGGGATGCATTCGAGATGGAGAGTTCCATCACCCCGTCACAAAAAGATTCGACCGGAGGGATCTCCGGGTAGACGGCACTCCAGTAGTACCGGGCGATGACCCCGGTCGTCGCCGGGCCGTAGAGCGTATACTTCTGACGTCCGGGAGCGAAGACGTCCAGCACCTCAATGCATTTTGCAGCATCGAGATACACGCCGATCTCGACGGGGAACTTCAGGTAGATCGTCTGGGTGGCACCGGGCCCGATGACCATCGGAGGGAATTCCATCATCAGGAAGTCCGTGATCTCCTCAGGGAGGTTGACCGGCTCCACCGGGTTGATGACGATCTCATCTGTCTCCGAGACCAAGATCCGCTCGAACGTCTGCCCTTCGCACCTCCGCCGGTAGGTCATAAGACCGTTCACCGGCCCGGCCTCCACCGAAACACTCCCGCATTCACGATGGAAAGCGCCTCTATACCTCCCAAACATCATCTATAATCTGCAAATACTCAAATATTAACTTACTTCAATGACGTAAGATGCCGATTTTTGCGTCCCGGAGCACAATCCGGAAAGACCCCCAGAAAAAGCCTGTTACTCCTGTTCCCGGAGAGAACCTGCTTATTGTAGTAACTCCGGCTGCCCAGACGGGATGAGATCTGAGAAAATATAAATATCAAATCGCCCGGGATGTATATTTTGAAGAGAATAAATAGACATCCTTTTAAGCGACGGTTCCAGAAACTTTCTCTGCGTATTAGTCCCGGTTCAGGGTGATACCCGTCGTTTCCGCCTTTTGCGGTAGTTGTCGTGAAGGTAGGGGCTATCACCACTGATCGGAAGCAGTAATTAATAAGAGGCGTCGAACTTGTCCAGAGAGAAGATCTTCCCGGCGGCCAAGAAGGTGCCACCGGGGCAACTTTGCAGGGGCGAAAACCGTCCACAGGTGATGCGCGTGAAGATGTACCAGGAGATTGCCAGAGGGCATATGAATTGCAGCCAGATACCTGTGGGTATCTTCGACCGTCTCCAGCAACCGACACTCGTTCTCGACTGCGAGGGGCGGGTGGTTATCTGGAACGACAGCATGGTACAGTATACCGGCGTTCCGGCAGAAAATATCGTTGGAATGGGCGGGTACGCGCATGGAGAAGCGCTGTTCGGCGAGAAACGTCCTACACTCGCGAACTACCTCCTGACTCGCGGCGATGCCGGAAGCGACTACCAGCAGCACAACGAAAGTGAGGAGACATTCACCGAGTCACGCATCACCCTGGCGTCCGGGAGAGAGGTTGTCTGCACGGCAGCTTCCCTCTACGACACCACCGGCAGACAGATCGGTGCCGTTGAGACCATCCGGAACACCCCGGAAGAGGAAACGATCCAAGAGTCTCGTGGAGGAGCGGAGGAGCAGATCCAGGTCCTGGCAAGCGCTCTGCCGGATATGATCTTCAAGCTCAACCGGGACGGCGTCTTCACCCAGTTTTACTGGTCCGAAGCCCGGAAAATGGGCGTAGACCCGGAAAAAGTCATCGGTGCGGCTCCCGGCGTCCTGCTCCCGCCGGAGGAGGCGGACTTCCTGACCGGAGCCGCTCGCCGGGTCATCGAGATGGGAGAGGTCGTCTCGAAGACCCGGTCGTTTATGTGGCACGGCGACCGACGGTCGTTCAAAGTCACCATTCACCCCCTGCACAACCAGGCCGGAAAAGTCGTGGCCGCCGCCGGGGTCAGCCGCGACATCACCAGCGTTCTCTGCCGTGAACGAACCATTCAGGAGACCGGCCAGCTCTCCAGCCTTTACCTCGACCTGCTCGGCACCGACATCTACAACACCAACATGGTCGCAGCAACGATCATCGAGATGCTTCGGGAGCGGCTCTCCGGCGAAGAGGCGGAACTCGCTCAAATGGTCAAAAATACGGTCGAGCAGGGGATCAACGTCATCAAAAACGTCGAACTCTTAAATACGCTCAAAACTCATCGCATCTGCCTGGAGCCGGTTGACCTGGACAGCAGTATCCGCAGCCAGATACGCCGGTACGCAGGCATCGATATCAGGTATGAGGGAGAAAAACTCATGGTCTGGGCGAACCCTCTCCTCGAGCACATCATATCAAATCTGATCAGCAACAGCATCAAGTTCGGCGGAATGAAGGTGCGGATTGAGATAACCGTCATGGAGGCCGGAGATACCGTAACGCTGACGGTTGCCGATACCGGCATCGGCATACCGGACCATCTGAAGCCCAACATATTCGATCGCTTCGCCAGGGGAAACAAAACCGCATCCGGGAGCAGAGGTCTTGGACTCCATATCGTCAAAACCCTCACAAACCAGTACGGCGGACGTGTCTGGGCGGCGGATCGGGTGCCCGGCAAACCGGAGGAAGGAGCGGCAATAAAGGTGATCCTGCAGAAGTGCTAGGCCGACATCCGGTTATGGCCAAGGGTACTTAGATATATATTCTCTCAAGGACTATATCCTACCGCATCATTCCCATCGGGGACTGCTTCAATGATACGAACCATATGCTTTAAAGAACGACGATACATCGAAGAGTTGAGAATTCTTACCAGAGCGACCGCGCTGGACTGCATCATCGATGAACGCTTCGACCGGGTAGTATACCTCATAAAAGAAGGCGATATGGGTCTCGCCATCGGCCGAAAGGGAAGCAATATCAGGAAAATGCAGCGGGTCCTCGGAAAACGCATCGAGATGGTTGAATATTCCCCGGAAATTGAAAATTTCACGAGGAATGTATTTAAGCCTGCCAGCGTCGTCGGTGTCAGGAGAGAAGACGACGGGAGACTCACGGTCTACGTCGATCCGGGCGATCTCGGCATCGCCATCGGGAAGAGCGGGTGCACCATCGAGAAAGCACGGCTCCTCCTCTCCCGGTACTTCGACACTGTCCTTGGTGAGGTGCTCGCGGAGGAAAACACCCATGCGTGACTGGAGCATCCTCGACGAGGTCTGGGAGGTCATCCAGGACCGGGCAGAACACCCCTCTGCCGAGAGTTACGTCAGTTCGGTCCTGACGCACCGGAAAGGAATCGACAAATCCCTGGAGAAGGTCGGTGAAGAAGCAGTCGAGTTCATCCTGGCCGCAAAGAACCAGGTGCCGGAGAGAACGGTCTCCGAAGCGGCCGACCTCCTCTTCCACTTCCTGGTGGCGCTTCAGGCATCCGGCACCGACATTTCGACTGTGCTCGACGAACTCTCCGCACGTCGAAAATAACCATAGTCATCCGGATTTCGGGGCGGGGCAATTCCCGGCGAACCGCTCAAAGGTATTCCTTCAGGTCCACCATCCGGGGAAGATCGTCCTTCTTCACGGCCGCGGACTCGACGACTGTATCTTCGATCATGATGGGAGCACGGTAACGCAGAGCGATGGCTATCCCGTCGCTCGGCCGGCAATCCATGATCTCGGTGCGCGACCCCTGCCGGAGGAGGAGTTTGGCATAGAAGACCCCCTCTTCCAGGGAATCGATGTGCAGGGCGTCGAGGGCTATCTCAAAATTCCGGAACAGCTCGACAATGAGGTCGTGGGTTATGGGCCGGGGAAGCATCTCACTATTTAACGCATTATTTATCGAAATCGCCTCCCAGAGCCCGACGTATATAGGTATCGTGCTGTCCTCCCCGGCATCCAGGACGACTGTCGGCGCCGCCCCCATATCGCTCACCGACATGAACACGCCCTGCACCCTGCAACTTTGAGCAGTCATGTTATCATCTGACATGAGCCTTATGACGTTTAAACCTTGGGGTCAATCCTTGCTATTTCTTCACGCGGGCAAGATACTCGCGCCGTACAATGACGAGACTCGACAGGAGACCGACGAGTATGTTGAGGTAGTAGAGGATCAGCCGCCAGAGAAGGACGAAGACCCCCACAATCGACGATGGGATGAAGAGGCTGTAGAGCGATGTGGCGCCGAGCTCCGCAATACCCGAGCCTCCGGGCGTGAGCGGGATCATCATGATGACGGCAAGGATAAGCTGGGCGACGAACGACTCGATGAGGAAAGGCGGCTGCCCAAGACCCACAAGGAGCAGCGAACCGATGGCAAACTCTGCGAACCAGAAGAGCGTTGTAAAGATAATCCCCCATACAAGGCCAACCTTTCCGCGGTTCACGAACCTGACGAGGCCGTCGTTAAAGTTGTCCACCTCCCGATCGATCGTCTCAAGGAGGCTCTCGAACCGCTTTAAGTGCCAGCGCCGGTCGATCCACCGCGACATCCTTTTGAGGAGACGCTTGAGGTAGTCCGGGTTCCTCACCGAGTAGACGAAGACCAGCACAAAGAGGATGACGGCTATCCAGGCGGCGTACATAAGGAGGCTCAGGCCGCTGAACCCTGAGGCAAGGCCGCTCCAGTACCGCCCGAGGAAGAGCATGGAAAAAGCCCCGAGGGCTCCAAGGACGATCCCATCAAGAATCCGCTCCATAACGACGACGGCGGTGGCGTCTCCGATCGGGACGCCGGCCCGGTAGAGTTCGTGAACCCGGACCGGTTCGCCTCCCGCCTGCGCCGGGGTGACCGACGCAACGAGTATGTTTGCCAGTACCAGGTTCATGCAGTGTTTAAAGCCCACGCGGTATCCGAGCGACGCTGTCATCAACTGGATACGGAGGGCCCAGAACCCGAACGAGACGAGGTGGAGGAGGACGGCAAGGACCAGGTAGAGCAGACTCACCCGGCTGAGATACTCGATCGTCATCTCGTCGACGGTGAAGTACAGGACACCCACCATGACAAGGGTGCTAAAACCGATCGAGATGAGCAGCCAGGTCCACTGGGACTTCTTCATGCTTTACGACGCTCCGTGTACTGGGGACGGATTCGGAGACCCGGTCCCCGAACGCCAATAGATATCCGCAGATATCATGCAAATTATCGGGCAATTTCAGGGGAAGGTGCCCGAAATGAGTTAATAGAGTATCGTGCAGCTACTATTTAACGATGATTTTATCGGATTTCGGCGGGATTGTCAGGATTCGGAAAACCCGCCGTCCGCGCACAGAGCATTACGAAGACCTCTAGACGGTGAAGAGTCCCCGGTCGCCGGTTATACGGAATAACCCGGCACGGATACCGGCATCAAGCCAGGCATACCCATAGCTGAACCGGGCGAGGGCCCCGGCAAGGTCGCCCGCTTCGAGGCACTCCACACCCCCGGTATACCAGGAGTGAGCCGCGGCATGGAGCGACTCGGCTCCCGCACAGAGGGGACTCGCCCTGTCCGGCCCCGTGCAAACCGCCATATAAGCATCAGAAAGCATCCGCCGGTAACGATGGGTCTTTTCATCCAGATGGGCGCTCAGTGAATCCGGGATGCATGCATCCACATCGACCGGGGGGTGGGCGGCAAGCGGTTCGAGCAGCCCGAGGCGCGAGCCCGCGTCGAGCCAGCCGATCCCGTATGCAAACGCGGCGAGCGCGTTTACCGGGTCACCCGCCCGGAGAAACGTTGTGCCGTCGCTCTGGTATGCTATGGCCATCTCGACCACCTCGTCCGCTGCCCGGTGGAGGAGAGTTCCCGCCGGAACGGCAATCCGGGTCCTGGAGAGGGACCCCCGGTAGAGAGTTCCGTAGTCTTCGAGGATCATAGGCCGGCAAAGACCTCCAGGTACTCGCGCTCCATGGGGTGGAGTTCCGCCGGCACGAGAAGGACATGGAGCGGAGGCCCGAAATCGGTCTCTTTGAGGTCCGCGCCTGACCCGGCGCGAACCACCGGGGCCGCCGATCCGGCCCGGGCGATGCCCACGTAGAGTGCCGGCGGTTCGATGCCGAGCTTCTCCGCCATCTCTTCGAGGAGAGCGATCGCTTCGGGGATGCACATGTAGCGGTCCTTCTGGATATCAAGGTAGACGAGCGTATGGAGAGAAAGAGCGAGGTTTGCCGCAACCGTCTCGATCGGAGTCGTGGGGAACCACCCTTTCGCGGGGAACGGCACCGAACAGGATTTCCCGAACCGGTAATTCTGGAGACCGGAGAGGCCCGAGACGGCGCTCGATATGGACGAAGCGTGGATGATGGACGTCTCAATGCCGGCGGCGGCCGCCCGCATCCGTAAGTCGGCATGCGTCGTCGAGACCATGGGGTCCCCCCCGGTCAGGAACACCACCCGACCTCTCGCGGCACGTTCCAGGACCTCACGGGGGTCCTGCTCGACGTCCTCCCGCACGAGCACCCGGACCTCCTTGCCGAAGAACGCCTCCATCGCGGCGACATCCGTCCCCATCAGCCGGGACGTATACGACTCAAGGTAGATGGCATCGGCATCCCGGACGCAATCGAGACCTTTGACCGATATATCCCCGAGATCGTAGAGCCCGAGGCCCACAAACGTCAGCATGGCCGGTTCGACTCCGGAGCAGGCATCATCGTCATCCCTCAATCGTCAGTATGTCATCATCGTAGAAGTAGCGGATCCAGGGAGTCGTTCTGCCGCGGATGCCGATAACGCGGAAGCTCCGCTCCACCGGCTGCCTTCCGTCATCCGTCCTCACTTCAATGACAATGTTCATCAGCTGCTTGATCGTGGCTATGATCTTCTCATCGAACGACTCGCTGTTAAGGACATAGACGCCGATCCCCTCGATTTTCTTCACCCGGTTCGTGATGACGTGGAGAAACTTGAAGGTCACCTCCAGCCGCGCATACAGAAGGAGCGTCGAGACCGAATTGACGCAGAGCCGGACCGGCGGGGGCATCGGCCCCGGAGGATCGGCCATCACCCCCTCTTTCCACATATACTCCACCATCCGGAAGAACTTGATCCCCATGTTGGTCAGGTCGCGGGGGCTCGTGACGAACTTCACCTTCGCCGTGTCCTGCAGGGTCGGCACCGACGTCTTCGTGACCGCGTCGATGAACCCGATATGGCTCATGTTCACCCCTGCCCCCTTGAACACATCGGCGACGACGGCGACACGCTCGTCGGTCGTGATTGCAACGGTCCATTCCCCGGACTGGGGGCAGGTTATCCTGTACGCGAGGTGTTCCGCGTAGGCAAGAGGCGGTGCCAGGACGAGGATATTCGTGGCGGCCCGCAGGCCACCGAATTCCCTGTCTATCATCGGGATACCGGTTTTATAGAGATACATCACATCACCAGCGGCAGTATATGGAACAGAAGACTTCCGACGAGGAGGCCGAGGGCGACCGTATAGACCGTGATTGCAAGCGTGATCTTTGAACCGACCTCGCGCAGGAGGACGGTGATGGTCGCGAGGCAGGGGACGAAGAGGACCGTCACGACCGCAAAGATATAGAGTTGCAGAGACGAGAGCACCGCCCCGAGGTTCGCGGTCCCTGCGAGGATGGCAAGGGTCTCAAACGCCATCTCCTTACGGAGAATGCCGAAGACGAGCGCCGTCGCCGAGTAACCGGGCAGGCCGAGGAGGGCCATGGTGTAGGGCTCCACCAGTTGTTCGAAGGCGCCCATGACGCCGAAGAATTCGAGCAGTCCGAGAACGACGCTTCCCACGAGGAGCAAAGGCATGGCGATGAAGAGGAACTCGGAGAGGCGCAGCCAGGCCTTCTTCATCACGAGTTTCGGAACCGGCCGGCGGAGCGGCGCCATTTCCATGATCATGCCGAACCGCTCGCCGGGCGTCACCCGGGAGAGGAAGAGCCCCGTGATCAGGATCAGGACAAAGACGATGGCGTAGACGCTGAATGCCGCTCCGATACCGACAAAACCCGCCACAATCCCGGCAATGATGACGGACCGGGCCGAGCAGGGCACCATGGTGACCAGGAACGAAGCGATGACGCGCTCCCGCCGGGAGGAGAGAAGTCGTATGCTCATAATGGCCGGCACGTTGCACCCGAATGCCAGCGTCAGCGGGATGACCGCACCGCCGTGCATCCCGACCCGGTGCATCGCGTTGTCGGCGAGAAAGGCCGCCCGGGTCATATACCCGGAGTCCTCGAGGATAGAGATGATGATGTAGAAGAGGAAGACATACGGGAACGCTATCCCGAAACCCGCCTGGAGCGCGAGCAGGAGAGATTTTCCCAGTTCTTCCACCAGAGGGGGCAGCCCGAGCGCGAGGAACGGCTGGAGCAAAAAGACATCGAAGAACTCCACGATAACTTCCTCAAGAAACGATCCCGTGATGAAGACCACAAGAAGCATCCCCACGAGGATACCGAGCATGATGGGGATGCCCGGGAACACCCGCGTCAGGATGCGGTCGAGATCGGTTTTGGGGAGGTGGGCCTTCTCCTTTATGGTGAGTCCGGCGATTTCGTGGGCGAAGTTGTGCCGGTTGGCCGCGATGATCTGGGCGACCGTCATCCGGTGCCGGGACTCGATCTCGTCGGCAATCGTCCGTGCCGCTTCGAGCAACTCCGGATTATCGCCAAACCCAAGGAGCGCACGGATGCTCTCCTTTCGGTCGGTCCCGAACATCTTTTCAAGGCTCCGGATGGCAGCCTCGATGTGGTGATCGTAGGGGATCTCAATCGCCGACGGGCGGGGAGCGGCAAGAGCCGCTGGAATGATCTGGTCGATGTTCTTCCCCTGCGACGCGGCCGTCGGGATCACGTCGATGCCGAGGAGGTCGCGGAGCGGGCCGGGATCGATTTCGAGCCCCTCTTTTACGGCTTCGTCGGCCATATTCAGCACAACGACCATCGGAAGACCGTACTCCGCCACCTGGAGGAGAAGATAGAGGTTGCGTTCCAGACGCGTGGCGTTCAACACCACGATGACCGCATCGGTGTCCTTCTGTTCCAGGAACCGACGGACCAGATTTTCTTCCTCCGAACTTCCATCCAGGGAGTAGACACCGGGGAGGTCCACAAGTTCGATGATCTCCCGCTGGAAGCAGGTGTTGCCCCGCTGCAATTCGACGGTGGTCCCGGGGTAGTTGCTCACCTCGACGCCGAGACCGGTGAGCTGGCTGAAGATCATGGATTTGCCCACGCTGGGGTTACCGATCAGTGCAAACCTCATGGGCACGACTCCACAATGATCGATGTCGCTATCTCGGGGCTGATCGCAATGTCGCACCCTTTCACCCGGACCACGATCGACAGGTTCGGTAGTTTCCGCCGGATCTGCACGACTTCACCGGGGAAGATGCCGAGGTCGAGCAGCCTCCGGTTCCGCCGGGGCCCCTGGATCATCGCTACCCGGGCGGTATCCCCTTCCTTGCAGTCGAGCAGCGTGCAGGTTCCCTGCCCCCGGCGGCAGCGTCCCATATGCCGCCCCGGGGCGGTTTGCGCGTCGTCCATGTAGGTGGAGAGCCGATCGATGGTCTCGTCGGAGATGCCGTGCTCGAGCGTGCAGGCCTCTTTGCTTGCTCTCTCCGCATCAACGCCAAGCATCTCCGTCAGGAAGCACTGCAGGACACGGTGCTTTCGGGCAACCTGCGACGCGACCGCCGACCCGTTCTCGGTCAGCCTGACGGCATCGTCCGATACTCGCTCAAGGTATCCTTCCTCGACCAGGGAGGCGAGAGAAGCGTCGACGGTCGCCTTCTCGACGCCGAGTGCCGCGGCTATCTCCTGCGACGTCGCCGACTGCCTGCCGTTTTCCGTGATCGTGAGAATTGCTTCAAGGTAATCCTCAACTGTGGAAGAAAGCATGTTACACTTTCTTTCATTTCTACAAGTTTATGGATTTGGGTTATCATAGTCGTCTATGAAAAACAGCGCCGTGCCGTCTTCATGAACCGAACAGACGGGGGTTCGTCCGAAGCGCCTGACGAACGTTAATGCCTATATGGTTTTGCAAATGATCGATTGATCATGGAAAGCCCGGGTAAGCAGGTCACCAACAGGGATGTCACCGAACGGCTCGCGTTCATGAGCCGTCTACTCGAGGTCGCGGGAAGCGACCGATACCGGATCGGGGCTTACGAGCGGGCGGCACGGCAGGTCGAGCGACTCCCCCTCCCGGTTGCCGGACTCGACGAAGAGGAACTGACCCGGGTCCCGGGCATAGGAGTCAAGATAGCCGGACAGATCCGGGAGATCGCCGCCACCGGATCGTTCCGGGAACTCAACGACCTGCAGACAGCCGTTCCCGGGTCGCTCGTCGAGCTGCTCGACGTTGCCGGGGTGGGACCCCGGACCCTGCGCGTCCTCTGGAAGAGACTCGGTGTCCGGACCGTGGAGGATCTCGCGCAGGCAGTGGAAGGGCACCGGATCAGGGCGCTCCCGGGTTTCGGCGTAAAGAAGGAAGAGATGATCAAAAGAGGCATCAGGCAGCTTCGCCGGAAATCGGACCGGATGACCAGACAGCAGGCCGAGGCCGTGCTTGCGAGCGCGCGAGCATTGCTCCCTCGCGGAGGGTATGCGGTCGCGGGGAGCTACCGGCGAGGGTCAAGTACCGTCGGCCGGATTGAGATTGTCGCTATCGGAGACCGGAGCACATTCTTGCACCGTCCTGGAACCGCCGCCGACGGGGTCGCCGGCGAGAGCGCTGAAGAAACCGTGCTCTTTGTCAACGACGCCGAACTGAACATCCGATTCACCGACCCCGAACGGTGCGGCACCGCACTCCTCTGCGCCACCGGCTCCCGCGGGTTTTTAGACCGGCTCGGTGCGGTAGCACAGAAACAGGGTTACCGGCTTGACCGAAACGGCCTCGCGGACTCGGCGACCGGGAAACTGCAGACGTTCGAGAGCGAGGAGGAGGTCTTTGCGTTCCTTGGCATGGCGACTATCCCGCCGGAACTGCGCGAGAACCGGGGCGAGGTCGAACTTGCCCTCCAGCACGCCCTCCCCGACCTTGTCGACCTCCACGAGATACGGGGGGACCTCCACGCCCACACCACCTCAAGCGACGGCCGCCAGTCGCTGGAAGACGTGGCAGAGGCAGGAGATGCCCGGGGCTATGAGTATATCGCAGTCACCGACCACTCGTCACGCATGAGCCCGGATGCTCTCGCAAAGCAGCGGGTCGAGATCGAGCGGGTCAACCGGCGGCATGTCTGCCAGCTCCTTGCCGGGAGCGAGGTGGAGATCAAGAGCGACGGGAAGTTAGGGTATTCGAATAAGGTCCTTGCAGACCTGGACCTGGTGATCGCCTCGGTTCATACTGGATTCAGCCAGGACCAGGATACCCTGACCCGGCGGGTCCTCACCGCGATGGAGAACGACCACGTCGATATCATTGGCCATCCTACCGGGCGCCTCCTCAGCCGGCGACCGCCGTACGCAATCGATCTTGTGCGCGTGGTCGCTCATGCGGCGGAGACGGGGACCGCCCTTGAGATCAACGCGTCGCCCCACCGGCTTGACCTTGAGGATATTTATATCTGGCACGCGAAGAAGAAGGGAGTGAAACTGGCTGCAGGAACAGATGCTCACAGGATTGGCGAATTCTCGAATATGCGCTACGGCGTTATGCTGGCGCGCCGGGGCTGGTGCACCGCGAGCGATATTATAAACACCCTCTCTCTATCCGGGTTGCTGGAGTGGAGGTCGTGATCTACCGTCTCTACGAGAAGATCCTCCTTCGGGACCTCCATACGCTTCCGGAGCAGATCTGTTTCATGATCACCGAGCAGGATATGCTCGACGCCCCGGGCAACCTCTACCGCGCCACCCAGTGGTGCCGTGACCTCGGGATCAGGAGCGTCATGTTCCACATCAGTACCACCGACCCGGCCCGGCTGGAGCAATGCCTTCCGCAGATCCGCGCGATCTCGTCGATTGCGCACCTGACCCTGCACTACCTGGACGGAATGGAGGCGAGCGGGGAAGGTATGGACGTAACGGTGGCGATCGGGAAGAGCGGGCGGGAAGAGATCGCCGACTGCGTGAGAAGGATGGCCAGAGACGGTGTAGACCCATCTTCGGTCGACGAAGACCTGCTGGAGTCATACCTCACCTTCAACTACGAACCGGACCTCGTCATCAAAACGGGCGGCAACCACCTGACCGACTTCCTCATATGGCAGTCGGTCTACTCCGAACTCTTCTTTCTCGACGTCAACTGGGCGCTTCTGCGGAAAGTGGATTTTCTCCGGGCACTCAGGGATTACCAGTCGCGCGCGCGCCGGTTCGGGCGATGAGATGTATCCGGCGCGAGGTCCGGAAAACCCTCTGCCTTTATCGTCAGGACCGACTCTCTGCACGCTCCTTCAGGCGCATGCGCTGGTCATAGACGCGCATCGCCCGCAGGAGATCGATCTTCCGGAACGCCGGCCAGTAGGGGGCGCAGAAGTAGACGGCGGACTCGTGGCCGTTCGCGAGCCAGGGGAGGAAGTTGGATGTCCGGTAGTCGTTGCCGGTGCGGATGATCAGGTCGACGGGGGGTATCGGCGCTCCCCGGTTGAGGTGGCTCTCGATGGTCGCGGTGCTGATAGCCCGAGGATCGATGACGCCCTGCTTTATTTCATTCAGTATTGACCGGGTTGCATGCACGATCTCGTTTCGGCCGCCGTATGCAAGCGCGATGTTGATGTAGTAGTCGGTGTAGTGCCGCGTCGCCTTCTCCGCCGCCTCAATGGTGGCAAGAAGGGCGTCGGGGAGGAGGGACCGGTCGCCGATCATCTGTACCCGGATATGGTTTTGATGCACCCGCTCGTCGGTCAGTATCGCGACAAATTTCTCCTGGAAGAGCGTAAAGAGCGATTTTAACTCGCTCTTATCCCTCCGGAAGTTCTCGGTGGAGAAGGTATAGAGCGTGATGTGCTGCACCCCGAGATCGCACGCCCAATCGAGGACATGCTCCGTGGTGTCCGCCCCGAGCCGGTGTCCTATTGCGGTATCGAACCCCTGTTCTTTGGCAAATCGGCGATTTCCGTCCTGGATCACCGCAACATGCCGGGGAATGTGCTTCACCTCCCATCGCAAACAGCGCTCATAGAGGGCCTCAATCCGGGACCTGAGTATCACAGAGGCGTCACCTCCACCACCATACCACCGTTGGGGTAGCGCTCGACGACGTACTTCCGGCCGGGCAGCCCGGCACCCTCGCCGGCAAGCACCCACCATGCCATCTCGACCCTTCCATCGCAGACCATATAATCATCCTCATCGAGGCTCGCCAGAAACTCGGTGACGGGGACCGCCGGTTCGAGCACCCCGTACACGACAGTCCCGTCATCGGTCACCTCTTCAAACGGACGCGCAGTATTGGCAGCGATCCGCTTTAACCGTTCCCGCAGCTGGACCGAGTCTTTGAAGACGGATGAGCAGAAATGGACTTTCGGGTCGTCGGGGAGTTCTTCCACCCAGCGGCGGGCGCCCAGCACCGCGTTATGCAGTCCGTCCTCGGGTTCGAGCCCGCGCGCGCGCATGGCGGCGGCGCAGGTCTCGCCCCACTCCAGTTCGTTGATGTTGAGGAAGTCAAGGAGCGGCAGCACGGCGGCAAGGGCGCCGATGCCCGGGAGCGCCGGCACCTCGATGCCGATGGAAAAACCCATTCGACGGGCGATGACGGCAGAACGGGCGTAGTCGGTCTCGCTGATGCGGGGCCAGGACTCGTGGGGCGGGTGGAGCCGGATCTCGTCGACCAGACCCTGCAGGCGCCGGAACATGGTTTCGTCCGGTGCAAGGCCGGTGTAGAGATGGATCTGGTGATCCGGGCCAAAATGCTCTTTGAGGGCCCGGCAATACTCCACCACGCGGTCAAGTTCAAGCAGCGGTTCGCCGCCGGTGACACCGGTCCCGAGAGCGCTCATGCACTCCGCTTCCTCGATGGCCTCCGACGGCGACGAGACCTGCCGGTCGTTTGCAAAAACAACATCCCGGCCTTTTCTCTCGCGCGAGAGCGGGCAGTACCAGCAGGTGCGGCGACACCGTCCGGTCACGAAGAGAACCATCTTTGCTCCCTGGTGGCAGAGGACACAACCCGGGCTCAGATGCGGCCCGTCGGAGGATACTCCCGAATCCTGTGGCATAAGACTGTATTATTTATGGCGGATGGAGATGAAAAGGTTTAATGATAAAGGAAGGAAGGGCAGAAAGACCAGATATGGGCATTAAATTGCCATACGCTCCAGGATTTTGCGTTTATCCTTCGGGCCGCAGGTGGCGGTGAACAATAAACAGATATAGGCCACGCACAGAAAATGATCCTGATAATGTCACCCAAGCCGCGCGATGACGGCCTCTCGGAGGTTGTCGGTTTCGTCCTTCTCCTCGGCGTGATCGTTGTCGCACTCTCGCTCTACCAGGTCTACGCAGTCCCTGCGGCGGGAAGGGAGAACGAGATCGCGCACATGAACCAGGTGAAGGACCGGTTCGTAGACTATAAGATCGGTCTGGATTCGCTCTGGGTGAACGAAAGACATGGGGTGCTCCTCTCGACGGCCTTCGACCTCGGGACGGGCGCGGGCGCGACCGGCGGCAGAGTCTTCACGCTCCCCATCTTTACTCCTGCGGGCTCGGGGGGGACGGTCTCGGTGATGAGCGGGGGGGCCAACCTGACGATTGAAGCCGGGACTGAGAGCACGACCATCCCCCTCGGCAGCCTTACCTACCGGTCCTCGAACAACTACTGGGTGGAGCAGACCTGGACTTACCAGATGGGCGCGGTCTTCCTCTCCCAGGAAGAGGGGACGACGGTGCGGGTCGGGCCGTCGATCGCGGCCTACAAAACCACCGACGGCAACACCACCCTCACCATCGCCCCGATCAGTCTCGACGGGGCGGCCACGATAGCGGGCTCGGGGCCGGTGCGGGTCGAGACAAGGATGCGCTCGAGCGGTTCTTCCTCCCTCAACGGGGCCTACGATCGGGTGAACCTGACCATCGAGGCTGGCGATCTGACGACGGCCAGAGCCTGGGAGAGAGGTTTTGGGGAGGTCCGGCAAAGGGCGATAGAAGAGGGGGTTGATACCTCGTCGTGGTCGATTGAACGGGACGGGAACACGACCCGGCTCATCGTCCGGCCGCCAGCAGACGAGAGCGAGACGGTGACCCTCAAGGTGTATCCGGCGAACTACACGGTGACGATCCATAACGCGGCGTCCCTGGTGGAGTGAGCGGTATGAGACAACATCGCGGTGAAGATGGAATCTCCGAGGTGGTCGGGGCCATGCTCCTGGTCGGCGTGACCGTCCTCGCCGTGGTGATCGTGGCGGTAGTCCTCCTCTCCGGCTACCAGCCGGACGAGGTCCCCCGTGCAGCCATCGTCGCGGGGAACGAGAGCGGCCGCCTCGCCCTCGTTCACGAGGGAGGCGACCCCCTCAGGGCGGGGGAGTACCGGATCTACGTTGACAACGAGAGCGGCCTTGCTGACGGGACCGATGACTTCATCGGACTTGAAGACGGCGCCTGGTCGATCGGGGGAGTCCTCACCTATACAGGCGGCGCAAACCCTACCCGCGTGATCGTGACCGCAGTCGCAGGGGGCAGCGAGACGATCCTTGCCGAGGTGGCCTTCAGGGGAGGGGGAAAGACGTTCTCCCCGGACCCGACGGAGCCGGGGGCCGGGACCGTCTCTGCAAACTTCACCGCGAACGTCACCTACGGCCCCGCCCCGCTTGCCGTCCGGTTCACCGACACCTCCACGGGCGGACCGACCGCCTGGCTCTGGGACTTCGGAGACGGAAACACGTCGACTGTGCAGAACCCCATCCACACCTACACGACGCCTGGAACCTATACCGTCAGCCTGACCGTAACGAGGGCGGGAGCATCCGATACCGAAACAAAGACAGGATACATCACCGTTACAGTATCTTCAACCGGGCACGATGCCCTGCTCAACACGGCAGTGGGAAAAACGGGCACGCTCATGCCGGGCGGTTACCTCGAATTCAAGGTGACCGGAGCCTACTCCTATGTCGAGATCGGGGGCACGCGCTACGACCTCACGATCGGCGATACGGTGAAACTGGTCATCGGAACGAGCGGAAGGGGCGAGATCTACATGAGCGAATCGACGATCACAACGTTTGCCTACGATGATGTAACGCTCTACATCAACGGCGGCGGGAAAGGAACCGCAAAAATCAACGATATCTACATCCAGAGTCACGAAGACCTCGTTTCAACACTGACACTGAACGTGCCGTCGAACAATAGGTGGACACGGTTCACGGTGGATGGTGAAACCATCATCGATGGTGATGATGACCGTGAAATTACCCTCTACAACCTGATGCCGGGAACGGATGGGCTGATGAATCTGAACAACGGGCAGGAGACGATCTATTTCGTGGGATCGATCACCAATTACATATTCTACGGGTAACGTTTATGAAAAACAACCAAAATGACGTGCAAACAATCTCCAGTCATTCACCCCGGGGCGAATACTGGATGGAATATGGAGGTTCGGCTCTGCCTGACCTCTTTGTGAAGAACCATCAGGCGTTGAGATGACCATAAGTTCCGCTCCTCGAGATAGTGTGATTTCTGCTGTCTCCGCTTCAATTGCCCTTGATAAGCGTGGCATTGCCGGAGGTAGTGTACAGAAAGTAAATGTATCGATGAAGACAACCAAGTTTCAGGACGAAACGTAAAAGGACCCTTCATGCCCGGCGACACCGCCGCCTCCGACCTCATCGGCGTCATGGCTCTCATCGCCGTCTTCGTGACGGCGGTAGCGATAGCCGGGGTGGCGCTCCTCTCCCACCCGCCCGGGGATGCGGCGCCCGCAATGATCGCCCGCATGGAGACCGATAGTGAGGGAGGGACCGTTTCAATCTACCACGACGGCGGCGACCCGCTTGAGAAGGGGCGCTTCGCGATCCTCGTCGACGGAGTCGACCGGACGGCCGATTTCAGCCTTATCGACGCCGCAGGAGAAAAGCATGAGATCTGGACGTCGTGGAAGACCGGGGAGGCCCTTGTCCTCGATACGAACGGAACGGAGAACCTCCGCATCCAGATTGTCGGAGAGGGCGTGAGACGCACCGGCGGCGACTGGCTCCTCCACGACCTCGGGAACGGCACGGCGGTGACGCCGACAACAGGACCCACACCGACAGAGACAGCAGGACCAACACCGGTGCCCCTTGCTGCGAACTTCACCGCCAACGTCACCTACGGCACCGCCCCGCTCGCCGTCCGGTTCACTGACACCTCCACGGGCGGGCCGACCGCCTGGCTCTGGGACTTCGGGGACAACGCTACCTCGACCGACCGGCACCCAACTCATATCTACGCGGCGCCGGGCAACTACACCGTCAGCCTGACCGTAACCCGGGCCGGGGCCTCCGACACCGAGACGAAGACCGGGTACATCATCGTCTCCTGCTGCTCGTCCCCGGGGCTTCTCGGCACCTATTACCCGACCAGAGAGTTCACCGGCACGCCGGTCCAGAGGGTCGATCAGAGACTCCGGTTCGCCGACGCGGAGGCCGGGAGAATATATCGTTGCGGTTCCGACGAAGAGGACTGGCCCAACAGCACTCTCAACAAGACCGAGCAGTTCAGCGTCGTCTATGAAGGTTACCTGCTCGTTCCGGCGGATGCCACATACACCTTCTACCTCACCTCAGACGACGGGTCGCGCCTCTGGATCGATGCCGTGGACGAGGGTGCCGAACCCCTGATCGACCACTGGGGTTACCACAAGCCGGAGGAGAAGAACAGTTCGATCCATCTCTCCGCCGGGTCGCACCCCATCAAGGTGAAGATGTTCGAGAACAACGGAGCGGCCGTCCTTTACCTTGAGTGGTCGTCGCCCGACTTCGAGCGCAAACCGGTCGATTCCTTCTGTCAGGGCACGGTGCAGGTCTCTGCAAACTTCACCGCAACACCGCTGAACGGCACCGCACCCCTTGAGGTGCAGTTCACCGACGCTTCCATGGGAGGGGTGACATCGTGGTTCTGGAACTTCGGGGACGGCACCACGTCGACTGTGCAGCATCCGAACCACACCTACACGGCGCCGGGAACCTACACCGTCAGCCTGACGGCAAGCAACGCCTGCGGGTTCTCGACCGAGACCAGGACCGACTACATAACCGTGCTGGCCCCGCCCGTTGCAAACTTCACCGCGAACGTCACCGAAGGAAACGCGCCGCTCGTCGTCCAGTTCAACGACACCTCGACCGGCAATGTGACCTCATGGTCCTGGGACTTCGGGGACGGCAACACATCGACCGAGCAGAACCCGGTGCATATCTACGAGAGCCCCGGCAACTACACCGTCAGCCTGACCGCAAGCAACGCCTACGGCAACGACACCTGGACCAGAGAGGACTACATCCGGGTTACAAAATCCTTCATCGATTTCATCATAGACGAGAACGTCTTCGTCTACGGAAGCGCCCTCCAGTTCGGCGGGAACAACGTCAACGGCCCGGGAGCAACGGTCATCGTTACCGGTGGGCTGACGACGAGTGACCTGAACGGCGGCGCCTCCATCGCCGTGACGGACATCTACATCGACGGCGACGTTACCCTCGACGACGGGAGCGCGGGCCTCGGGTCGGCAGAAAAACCCGGGTCCATCTACGTCAACGGGGACCTTGAGTTATGGAGAGGCGCAAGAGAGATCTATGGCGACGTGTACGTTGCCGGCAACTTCAGCCTGAAGGACGCGAAGATCCACGGGAACGTCTACGTCGACGGAGACCTCACACTCGAATGGACCCCCTGGATCGCGGACGATGCATACATCTACTACACCGGCACGAACACGACCCCCAGCAACTACAATGCCGATATCCTTGCAAAATGCATCCACCAGGCAACAGTGCCCGGATTCACCATGCCGGATCAGGGGATACCCTCCGTGAAATCTGACGAATGGTATGCGGCACGAGGGTACGTCTCGGGCGGAGACCTGACGAGCAACATGAAGGTATTTGCCGACAGTTACACCTCCGAAGGTTGGAAGCACACCGCAACCAACGTCATCATCATCGCACGCACCGGCGACATCACCATAACAGGGCTGGGCGGTAGCGGTGTCACCGGCATCTTCTTCGCCCCGAACGGGAAGGTAACGTTTAATGGTGCATTCCTGGAGGGAGTCGTCGTCGCCCGCGACGGATTCGACGTCACCAGCGGCGGAACGACGGTCACCTTCAAGAACGTCGAGGTATACGTCAGCGACCCTGCGGACTATCCGTTCTGACGGGTGAAGATAAGGATCACAGGGCCGACCATAGCCCTCACCCCAAATATCATCTTCGCCCCACTCCCCGCCGTCGAGCAAGCATGAAAAGCCTCCCTGCCCCTAACCGGGAACGAAAACCCTTATAGACGGAACAGGTCCTGCTCGTGTGCATTCTCCGGCAGGCGGGCATATCTTCTGAAGAATGGAGCGCAGTCGATGATGAAAAATCCATTCTAGGCCAGACTGCTCTTAGCGCATCTCAGGCGCCCAAACCCCCGTTCGCCCCGGCGTGAACTCCGCACCCGACGACAACCTCCCGGACAGCCTACATCGGCCCATCCGGCCCCGTCACCCTCCCCTCGTCCATCAGGTCCGTGTAATCGTCGAACCAGTAGGCCTCCGGGTTGCTCTTATAGACCATGAACCGGCCTATGTCCTCCGGGTTTTCCGCCTGGTTGTACTTGAAGAACGTGAACTCATCGGTCCGGCCCACCACCTCGATCTTCCCCGTCGCGTGGGAGATCACAAACCGGGCCCGCTTCGCCAGCCCCGAGCAGCCCGACCGCGCCTGCTCGAAGATCCGGTAGGACTCCTCCACCGGCACCGCGAACGTCCGGTTGCCGGTCGTCGGGCGGCACTGGAAGACATAGTAAGGATTCGCCCCGATCGAAGCGAGTCTCTCGAAGAGCGCAGCAAGCACCGCCGGGTCGTCGTTGATGCCGCGGATCAGAGGCGTCTGGTTCATGACGACCGCTCCGGCATCCTGCAGGAGAGAGACTGACTGACATGCAGCGTCGGTCAGTTCCCGCGGGTGGGTGAACTGCGCCATGACGTAGATCCGCTTTTCGTCCGTGCTGTACTTCCGGATCATATCGAGGAGCGCCGGGTTATCGGTGACCCGGAAGGGATCGTATGCAGGCACCTTCGTCCCTATCCGGATGACCCCGACATGATCGATCCCCCGGAGTCGCCGGACGATATCGGCCAGCCCGGCGGCCTCAAGCATCAGCGGATCGCCTCCGGTAAGCAGGACGTTGGTGATCTCCGGATGGTCCCGGATGTAGAGAAGTCCCTCCGAGACGTCCTTAGTCACTTCGCGCGCACTCTTGATGAAGAGACGCTTGCGGAAGCAATAACGACAGAGACCGCCGCAGAGGTCGCTGACCAGCAGGAGAGCAGTCTCCCGGTATTTGTGCTGCAGCCCCGGCGCCATGGTGTATCGGTGTTCGGACGACGGGTCAAGTTGCCCCCAGGGCTCCAGTTCCTCAAGGGTCGGGATGATCAACCGCCGGATAGGGTCCCGGGGATCGCTCCAGTCGATCAATGAGAGGTAATAGTCGTTTGCGCGAAACGCAAAGAGTTCCGTTACCCGCGCAAGGTCGGCACGCTCCTCCGGAGGGATACCGGAGATCCTATCGAGCGATGATAGGTAGACCGGAGTTCTGGTATCATTGATCTGGCCCGTTGCATCATCGACCGGATTCTGGGTATCATCTCTTGTGTTCATGGGAATGCCTCCAGACCGACACTCTGCCGTGCATGATGCGACCCGCACAGGCCGGGGGACAGGTGCATGAGAGCGAGAGCGAGAAGAAGATCCGATCTACGCGCAAAGATTCATGAGAGATTCATGCTCTCATGCAGGAAACCGTCGTTTCGGCATGTATCACAGAGTGTCGGGTTTGGTTTGTACCTGAAAAAAGGGTCTGACGATATTTAAACATTCGGTTTGAGGTGCAAAAATGCAGGGATCTCGCCCGGATTCCCATCGACTCCCCGGTTCGTCAGGGCAGGGCGGGAGTGCAGATACCCGGGCGGAAGGGCAATGCCTCTCCCGCTTACAGGGGGTCTCCGACCGGTGAAACGGTCGGAGGCGCTATCTCCTCTTCTTTCTGGCCATCGAGAGGATATCCACCACGTATCTTCCTTCTTTCTCCAATCCGACGACAACTTCATCAGATCTGGCCAATTTATCGATGTTCAGTTCGTACGAACCCGGCCCGAGGATCCGGATGCTCTCAATCCGCTCAAAGACCTCGATCTCCTCTTTTTTCCGGTCCTCGCGGATCTCAAGCACGTTCTCACCCGTTTCCCGGGCTATTTCGTCGATGGTCTTCTCTTTCAGCACGTCGTCGTGCCGTTCGGCCTCACGAATGTAAAGAAACTTCTTTCCGCCACAGCTCGGGCACCCCTTCAGTATCTTCGTCGAACCGTCCTCGAATTCCCTGCCGCATTGCGTACACTTGTGAGGCATATCTATCACCCGTACTTATCCCGCTACTTTGAAGATGAGACCCACGCACTGATGAGGTCTTTCTCCTTCTTAAGGGTCCGAAGCTGGTTTGCAGGCCCGATCACGGTCAATCGGCTCTCAGAGCGCTTCCCTCCAAGCAGTTTGCCGAGGAATCCGGTCGGCGCTTCCCGAATCGGATAGGTCTCCATCTCAATCCCGGAAAACCCGTCGGGCGCGATCTCCCGCATCGTGATCTCGATAAGTTTACTCTGTTCGTCCGGCGCGAGACCCTTCTCCAGAACAACGATGTTCCCCTCCATGACATCGTCAAGGATCAGGCGAATCTTCTCCATGGATGTGAGCCGGTCGAGGCGATCTGCCGAAATAAGGTCTATCTGTACACCCTGTATCATCTCCATCACCCAAAGTATGATGCCATCTTTTCGTACAACTCGTCCACGTTGTTCCCTTCAAGACCCGAGATGGAGATCACCGGGTGCTGAGGAAACGCACTCTTGATCCGGGCGGCAGAAGCATCAGGGAGGTCGTTCTTGTTCGCAACGATCAGGACCGGGAGACTCCGGCTCTCGATGATCCCGATCAGCATGATATTCACCTGCTGGAACGGGTCCTGCGTTGAATCAAGCATGTAAATGACGCCGTCGATATCCTCACGGAGCCAGTGCATCGCCTCGGCCACGCCCTCGGTAGCCTCCCGTGCCCGCTTGATCGCTTCCTCCTTCTCGATGCCGTATTCAACGAACTCGTTATAATCAATCTTGGTCGTCACGCCCGGCGTATCGACGATGTCGATGGTGATCGAGTTGCCGTTGTGGCTCGTGATGGTGATGTCCTCCTTGCGCCGCACGCGGCGGGTTTCGTGAGGCACCTCACTGACCGGCCCGACTGCATCACCCACCCAATCCCGCACAATTCTGTTTGCAAGCGTCGTTTTGCCTGCATTGGGAGGGCCGTAAATCCCAATACGGCAGGTCCGCTTCTTAAAGAGCGTCTTTAAGAACGTTGAGATCTTTTGTTTTGCACGAACGAAGAACGTCATTAAGCTCCCTCAAGTAGGCCGATTCGCCTATACTAAGGTGTGTTATGGCACTCACAAATACATATAATTATATGTTCCGTTCAGCGCACCCATCTGATTTTATGGAAAGAACCGCAATCCCAGAGCGAGAGAATTCTTTTATACTGTTGAGACCTAGATACACTTGCACCGGGGGAATCAGACCGCATATCGACCGGATTAGAAGAATACCAACATATTGATCGGATCAGGTGAATCCCATGATGAACAACAGCGATACTATCCGTTTCGAGACACGCATACCGGTAAGGGAGGTCATGCAAAGTCATCCAACGACAATCGATGTGGGAGAGGCCGTTGCCAGAGCGGCGCAGACCATGTGCCGGGATGGAGTCGGCAGTTGTATCGTACTGCAAAATAACCTGCCCACCGGGATCGTCACGGAGGAGGATATCAACTGTAAAGTCGTGGCAAAAGACTTAAAACCGAGCAGCATTCAGGTTCGCGAGATCATGAGCACCCCGCTGATCACGATCGGTGCCGATAAACTGGTCGGCGACGCGGCGGCAATGATGGTGAAGCACCGCGTTCGCAGACTTCCCGTCGTTGAGAACCAGATGGTTATCGGGATCGTGACGGTCAGAGATATTCTCACCGTTGCAGCCGAAGTGAACGAACTGCTGGCAGATCTTATTGAGATCAATCGCGAGGAGGAGTATGCCATGGGCGTCTGCGACCGATGCGGGAAGATGTCCGACGACCGATCAAGGGTCGACAACCTTATGCTCTGTCCCGCCTGTCGGGAGGAGGAACAATTGCTATGAAAGTGGCCTCAAGCCTGATGGTGGAAATACCCACCCTGCACTACGACGACTACGTCACGAAAGCGCGAAGCGTTCTCCGGGACGACGTCTTTCGTGAACTTTTCGTCGTAGACGAGACAAAGCGCCTGATGGGATACCTGGACATATCCGACGTCCTGTTGGTGATAGACACCAAATCAAACGTTACCATCAAGGGCTTTATCCGGGAGGCCGCCCGGGTCGCTCCGGATACGCCCCTAACAGAGGTCGCCCTCGCCATAATGGAGGCCCGGACAAACAGCGCGGCGGTCGTGAACGAAGACGGCCGGCTCCTCGGGGGAGTACTCTTCTCCGAGCTCTTTCCGGTCCTGATCTCCCGCTACAACATCCCGGGGAGGGTCAAGGACGTCATGTCGCGGGAACCCGTCACCTGCGAATTCCGGGAGCCCATACACCGCATCTACAGCCTGATCACCTCCAGCGGTTTCATTGCATTCCCGGTTCTGCAGAAGAAAGAAGTCATCGGCGTCGTCTCCCGTCGAGACCTTCTGCGCGCCGGAAACATTCGTATGTCGGTGAAAAACCAGGCGGATACCACGGTGGAGCGGGTGATGACAACACCCGTCATCAGCGTAGCACCCGACGATACGATTGCAACGGCGAGCCGGCTGATGGTCGATCATGATGTCAGCATCCTCCCGGTTATCGATGAAAAAAAGAGGTTTGTCGGCGTTATCGACCGTCACGACGTTCTAAGCAGTCTCCCCCGATGAGGAGATTTCCATACCATATCTTTCCGAAAAGAGTGATACTATGCAACCGAACTCCAATAACTCAGAGAAGAAACCGGCCGACCGGCTCCTGAAGATGCCGGGGAAAGGCGAACGCGGGCCTGTCGATTTCAAGACGAGGGTCGCCGGGCACGAAGGCGAAGTCATGGCGATCGCCACAAGAGATGTTGTCGTGGCACAGCGGACCACCTCGATCATCCAGGCAGTCGAGATCATGACAAGGGAAGGGTTCCGCAGGCTGCCGGTCGTCGACGCGGGTACGCACCGCCTCCGCGGGATCGTGACCGTCAGCGACATCATCGACTTCATGGGCGGCGGCGACAAATCGAATCTTGTGCAGGTGAAGCACGGGGGAAACTTCCTTGCCGCCGTCAACGAGGATCTGCGCGAGATTATGACCGCGCACCCGGTCACCATGCCCGTATCCGGGAGCATTGCCGATGCGGTCGAGATCATCGTCAATCGGAACATCGGCGGGATCCCCATCGTCAACGGAGGGGGAGACCTGAAGGGCATCGTGACCGAGCGCGACGTGATGAAGGTGCTCACCACCGAGCACTCGAGCCGCACGGTGGAGGATGTGATGACGTCATCGGTCCGCGTCACCGGGCCCGACACCCCTATCGGCAAGGTCTGTGAAGAGATGGTGAAGTGCAGGTTCCGGCGGCTTCCGGTCGTCGTGGACGAGGTTCTCTGCGGTATCGTTACCGCTACCGATATTATGAATTACCTCGGCAAAGGCAAAGCATTCGAACAACTGACGACCGGGGACTCCGCCGAGGTGATGGGGGCGCCGGTGCGGTCGCTCCTCTCCGGGGAACTGCACACCACCACACTGGACCGAAATATCCACGACGTCGCCATCGAGCTGATCCGGCGACGTATCGGTGCGTTTCCGGTTATCGAAGATTCACGCCTTGTCGGACTCGTGACGGAATACGACCTCGTGAAGGCATTTGCAGAGGAGTGAAAGGAACATGCGTGCCATTGACGTGATGTCGAGTCCGGTGTATGTCGTTGCACCGGCCGATAACGTTGCCTATGCGCGAAACCTGATGCTTAAACACCGTGTATCAAGACTTCCCGTCATGGAGGGGGATGAACTCCGGGGCATCCTCACCAAGAAGGACATCGCCTATCGACTCAGGCAGACGGAACCGATGTGGCGACGACGCCCAATCGACCGGATTCCGGTCAGTATCCTGATGGCGCCAACGCCGATCACCGTAACGCCGGAGACCGGCATTCGCGAGATTGCAGCAACGATGCTTGACCGCGACATATCGGGATTGCCTGTCGTCGCCGACGGCAAGGTGACCGGCATCGTCACCAAACTGGATGTTATGCGCTCCGCCCATGTACTCGGGCTCTCGTCCCGGGTCGACGAGATCATGGAGGATGCGGTCACGGTCAACCGGTATCACTCACTGGACCATGTCATCGACACGATTAAGGGGAAAA
This sequence comes from Methanoculleus sp. UBA291, assembly GCF_002499755.1. Lineage (NCBI taxonomy): Archaea > Methanobacteriati > Methanobacteriota > Methanomicrobia > Methanomicrobiales > Methanomicrobiaceae > Methanoculleus > Methanoculleus sp. UBA291. The sequence continues at coordinate 88,579 of NZ_DANC01000021.1, forward strand.
ACGATAAACTTATCGTCGTTAACGACAATGGAAGCCTTGCCGGCATTATTACGGAGAGTAACCTTGCATTCTACGAGTATCTGGACGAACGGATGAACCTGCCCAGAAAAGACATCACTCTCCTCCGGAAAGAGGAGCCGGCAGGGCAGAAACGATTCAGATACGTCGTCGAGGTATCGGCAGTCGCAGAGGACATCATGAGCCGCCCCGTCATCACCGTCTCCCCCGGCGCATCCCTGCAGGATGCCACCGGGCTGATGCTCGAAAATCAGATCAACAGCCTCGTTGTCGTTGAGGACGGTGATATCCGGGGCGTGCTCAAGAGAGACGATATCATTAAGGAAGTGGCAAAATGAGCGACAAATATCAGGTACTTGTCAAAGACGTGATGGCAAAACCGATCGCCATCGCAAAGTCTGCCTTTGTCAGCGAAGCGCTCGAAAAAATGCTCGATCAGGGGGTCGATCCGCTCATCGTGACCAACAACGGCACGGTCATCGGCACGACTTCCCGGGCGGCGATTGCTGAGACGCTCGGGAGCAAGAAGACCCAGGCACTGAAAGCCACATCCATTCACGTCGCGAACACGGTCGAAGAAGACTTCACCTCCGCATACCCGGACCAGAGCATCGATGTTCTGGTGCCGTTGCTCCAGCACTACAAGCTGGTCGTGGTTCTTGATGCCGAGCACCGCCTCATCGGACAGGTGACGGCGGGCGACCTCCTGAAGGTGCTTCGGCCGGCAGGCGGCATCAAGGACGTTCTGGAACCGGTGCAGTCCATCCAGGCCGAGGAGCGGGCCGTCCACCTCCGCAGGAGGATGCTTGACGGCAACATCAACCGGTTCATCGTTGAGGACGGCGACAAAGTTCTCGGGATCGTCACGGAGACCGATGTCGCAAAGGCGCTCTATGCGTTCAAGGATATCGTGGAGGGGACCCGGCAGGAGTACCGGATCAGAAACCTCCTTGTGCGCGACATCATGAGCACGCCCCTGATCTCGACGGATGCGGGTACGGACGTCTCGGACGTCATCTCCCTGATGCTCAAGAAGAGCATCAGTTCCGTCCCGGTCACGGAGAACGGAAAGATCACGGGCGTTGTTACCAGGAACTCACTCGTTCAGGCCCTGTGAACGGGGCCCTGAAGACCACCTCTTTTTCGGGCCCGGGGGCCAACGCCGGCGTTTGTTTTGCTTAACAGGACTGATTAAAGGGGGACCGGAGCCAGGCTTCGCCGGGCGCCATCGGTGCCCCCATTCCCAGCACCACCAGCCTTATCTAACTGACCTTCTGACGCTCAGTCGCCGCTGTGGCTCCAGGCGAAACCCTCCAGGGTGACCCTCGCCGGTCACCCTTCCGGGTCGAATGTCCTGGACATGAGGGTATCCCCGACCGAAGAGAGCCCTTTTAGTGGATTTCTGTAGGTCGAAATTAAAGGGGCGAAACCTGCACCGACCGCATCTCGTGCACGATCTTTCCAGAAACTTCGCTTCGTTCTTCCGGACGGGTGCCAATCATTATGGTTCTGCAACAAGAAACGGGTAATCAGGATGTATCCATGATACCAACGCAGCCAGTCAAACCGAACACGGACGTAACGGCACTTCTTCTGTCCATGAGCAGGACCGGCTTCCAGGGGCGGAAACTCGGGGAGTCGCTCGGCGTCTGGACCAGGATGGTCGAAGATCCGGACTGCACGATATTCATGGGGCTGTCGGGGGCGATGATCCCGGCAGGAATGCAAACGGTGTTGATCGAACTCGTCAGGCACCGCTACGTCGACGTCCTCGTCTCGACGGGCGCAAACATCTTTCACGACACCTGCGAGCACCTCGGCGTGCGCCACTACCTCGGCAACCACCACGCCGACGACGCGGCGCTCCTCGAAGAGGGGATCGACCGGATCTACGACGTCTTTGCCTACGAAGAGGAGTTCCGGAGCATCGATGCGGAGATCGCCCGGTTTGCCGACGAGCTCGCGCCGTTCCGGGGGTCGTCGCGGGAGTTCATCCGGCTCCTCGGGGAGTGGCTCCGCAAGCGGCAGCCGGAAGGGCGGTCGCTCATCGCCACCTGCGCCGAATACGACGTCCCGATCTTCATTCCCGCTCTCGGCGATTCGTCCATCGGCATCGCCCTCGTCATGGCCCGCCGGCGTGGGGTCGAGATCGAGATCGACCAGATCGCCGATACCGACGAGATCACCCGCATGGTCGAAGAGTCGAGGAAGACCGGCGTCATCTACATCGGCGGCGGTGTGCCGAAGAACTTCATCCAGCAGACTCAGGTCATCGCCTCAATTCACGAACAACACCTTGGCGGACATGCCTACGCCATCCAGTACACCACCGACGCCCCCCACTGGGGCGGCCTCTCCGGGTGCACCTTTGAAGAGGCGATCAGCTGGGGCAAGGAGGCGCCGGAGTCCCCGCGCGTCCAGTGTTTCTGCGACGCGACGATAGCACTCCCCATCGTCGCCTCGGGGCTGATCGGAAGCGGGGTCAAGCGGGCCCGTCCGTCTCCCTGACACCACCACAATTATTATTAGGGTATCGTACTAAAATTAATAGGCACAAGTCATAGAATGCTGTGTCTGGAGCAGCACCCCGTGTGTTGCGAGTATCGAAAGATGCGAAGTTCTATGTTGAGGTAGCCAAGCCTGGTATGGCGCAGGTTTGCTAAACCTGTGTCCCCCTGGGACTCGAGGGTTCAAATCCCTCCCTCAGCGCTTTCACCGACAACGTCGATGATGAGGCGATCACATGGATGATGAAGAGATAAAATACTTTGTTCGAATCAGGAACACTGATCTCGACGGCACGAAGGCGGTGCACATAGCACTGACCGGGATCAAGGGCATCGGCCCGCATACGTCGCGCACCATCGCCGCCCTTGCTGGCGTGGACCCCCACGCCGTGCTCGGCAAACTTGACGACGAGACGGTCGGGCGGATCGCAAACACCGTCGATACGTATACCGAACAGGTACCCGACTGGATGGTGAACCGTCCAAAGGATGTCTATACCGGGGAAGTCCGTCACCTTCTCGGGACCGATCTTTCCATGATGAATGACGATGATGTCAACCGTATGAGGAAGATGCGCAGTTACCGCGGCATCAGGCACGAGACAGGACAGAAGGTCCGCGGCCAGCGCACCAAGTCCACCGGAAGAACCGGTACGACAGTCGGCGTCAAGAGAAAGAAAGAGTAAGGCGGTGATTGAATGGGATATCCCGGAAAGAGTTACAAGCAGTATGCGACGCCCAAGCGGCGGTTCGAGAAGACAAGACTTGAAGACGAAAAGCGGCTGATCATCGACTACGGGCTCCGGAACAAGCGTGAACTCTGGAAGGCGCAGAGCGTGCTCCGGAAGTACCGGGCCGCAGCCCGTGAACTGGTGGCGCTGCGATCGGGAGGCCTCAGCCCGGAGGATTATCAGAAGAAAAAGGATCAATTCATCAACCACCTCTACCGCTACGGTCTCGTCGGTGAGAGCGCCGATGTCGGCGACGCTCTCGCCCTGAAGGTCGAGCAGCAGCTCGATCGCCGCCTCCAGACGCTGGTCCTCCGGAAAGGACTCGCACGCTCGCCCAAGCAGGCCCGCCAGTTCATTACGCACGGGCACATCGCAATCGCCGGCCGCCGGGTGACCGTGCCCGGTTACCGGGTCGAGAGAGCCGAAGAAATGGAGATCGGTTACTACGGCCCCTCTCCGCTCTCGAACGAGGTCCACCCCGAAAGAAGCCGCATCGTCCGTGCAGGAGTGAGGTAAACCCATGGCAGAAGAGAAATGGGGCATTGCACACATCTTTGCCTCCTTCAACAACACCATCATCACCGTCACCGACCTCTCCGGAGCCGAGACGGTCACCAAGAGCAGCGGTGGCATGGTCGTGAAACAGGACCGGAACGAGAGCTCGCCGTATGCGGCCATGCAGATGGCAATCCAGGTCGCACAGAATGCACGCGACAAGGGGATCACCGGCGTCCACGTGAAAGTTCGTGCACCGGGCCGCGGCAAACAGCGGAGCCCCGGTCCCGGCGCTCAGGCAGCGATCCGTGCCCTTGCCCGCGCAGGGATGAAGATCGGCCGCATAGAAGACGTCACCCCGGTGCCCCACGACAGCATCCGCGGCAAGGGCGGACGGCGAGGAAGGAGAGTGTAATGGAGATAGCGTTTTCTCGACTGGATGAGAGAGTCGCCAAATTCATCTTAAACGGCGTTTCCACGTCGTTCGCCAATATGCTCCGACGGGCGATGATCAGCGAAGTGCCGACGCTCGCCATAGAAGATGTCCGCGTATATGATAACACCAGCGTCCTCTTCGATGAGATGCTGGCGCACCGGTTGGGGCTCATTCCCCTGCGAACCGACCTGAAACGCTACGCGGCACGGAGCGAGTGCGCCTGCAACGGCGCCGGCTGTCCGGTCTGCACCGCGACCTATACGCTCTCCGCCGAGGGGCCGAAAACGGTCTACTCAAGCGACCTGATACCCCAGGACCCCGACGCGGCACCGGTAGAGGGGAGCATTCCCATCATCGATCTCGCCAAAGAACAGAAGGTTGTTCTCGAAGCGCAAGCGATCCTCGGTACCGGAAAAGAGCATGCGAAATGGCAGGCGACCACCGTCTGCGGGTACAAAAACTACCCCGTGATTACCATCGACGAATTGTGCGACGGGTGCGGGATGTGCGTCGATGAATGCCCACGCCATGTCCTCGAAACGGGACAGGGAAAGGTCCGGGTCATCGAAGGACGGTTGGAATCCTGTTCCCTCTGCAAACTCTGCGAGCGGGCGTGCCTTGCCGGCGGTATCGGCAATGAACCGGCCGTCCATATCGGTACCGACGCGGAGAGGTTCATCTTCGTGGTGGAAGGCGATGGATCGATGCCCGTCCGGGAGATCATCGAGAGAGCGCTACAATATATCCAGAAATCATCAGACGACCTGGTAGACGTGATGAACGAGATAACGGGAGAGGGGACTCATGAAGAAGACAAGCGAGACTAAATCCAACCCCCGGCTGGCCGCACTCATTGTGACGCTGAAGGATGCGTCACGCGTACATGAGGCGAACATCTGGCGCGAGATTGCAAAGAGGCTGGATGCACCCCGGAAGAACTACGCCGAGGTAAACCTCAGTAAGATCGACCGCTATGCGAACGAAGACGAGACGATCCTGGTGCCGGGCAAGGTGCTCGGCAGCGGCGCGCTCAGTCTGCCGGTGAAGATCGCCGCACTGGATTTCTCAGAGGCTGCGGTGAGCAAGATCACCGGCGCCAACGGGACGTGCATGACTATCGAGGACCTCATTCGAGATAACCCGAAGGGGAGCAAGGTACGGATCCTCAGGTGAGACGAATGGTTACAGTTATCGATGCAGACGGACTACTGCTCGGAAGAATGGCCAGCATGATCGCACAGCGCGCGCTCGCCGGCGAGGAGATTGCCATTGTGAACGTCGAAAAGGCGATCGTCTCCGGAAGCCGGGCGCACGTGCTCGCGAACTACACTACCAAGCGCGAGCGCGGGTCCCGGGAAGGCGGCCCGTTCTTCCCGCGCAGGCCCGACCAGATCGTCAAGCGCACCATCCGGGGCATGCTCCCTTACAAGCGTGAGCGCGGCATTGCCGCATTCAAGCGGATCAAGGCTTATGTCGGCGTTCCCGTGGAGTTCTCCGGAGTGGAGACCGAAACGCTCGAAGCGGCTCATATCGACCGGCTGAGCAGCCCGAGATACCTGACGATCGGGGCAATAAGTACCAACCTCGGAGCAAAATATTAAATGAGGTGATGGAGTGGCAAAGATCATCAATACAAGCGGGAAGAGAAAGACGGCAATCGCCAGGGCGACCCTGAAATCCGGCAACGGACGGGTCCGTATCAACTCCGTGCCCCTGGAGATCTACGGGAACGAGTTGACGCGCATGAAGATCGCCGAACCGTTGCTGCTGATCCCGAACGCACTCGACGGTATTGACGCAGCAATTGATGTTGCAGGCGGCGGCATGATGGGCCAGGCCGAAGCGATCAGGACAGCGCTTGCGCGCGGCATTGTGGAGTGGCATAACGATCCCCGGATCAAGGACGCGTTCCTCGCATACGACCGGACTCTGCTCGTGAATGACTCACGGCAGAAAGAAACCAAGAAACCGCACGGTCGGGGTGCACGGGCAAGATTCCAGAAGTCCTACCGGTGAGACAAAAGAGATATAAGTGATGCAGGATAACGGATATGATACCCGTACGATGTTTTACATGCGGTAAGGTCATCTCTACAGCCTGGAAAGAGTTCAAGGAGCGGCGAGATGCCGGCGAGGATCCGGGAAGGATCCTCGACGACCTCGGTCTGGAGCGGTACTGTTGCAGGCGGATGCTGCTGACGCACAAGGAAGTAGTGGAGGACCTGAATCCGTATCAATGAGGGGTCGTGGGGTAGCCTGGACTATCCTATGGCGTTCGGGATGCTGTGACCTGAGTTCAAATCTCAGCGACCCCATTTAATTATTAATGATTTTGAGGCTGCACGATGGAATCATATACCCGATACGAACGAGCGCGGATTATAGGGGCTCGTGCTCTGCAGATATCGATGGGTGCACCGGTTTTGGTTAAAACGACGAAGACGGAACCGCTCGAGATCGCACTTGAAGAATTCGATCAAGGCGTGATCCCTATAACGGTGAAGAGAAAGTAGTGATCTGATGACGACCATCGAACAGATTATCTTGAGACCGATCCTGGATAGCCGTGGAAACGAAACCGTTGAGGCGGAGATTTACACGGACTGCGGCTTCGGACGGGCTGCTGCACCGAGCGGCGCAAGCACCGGGACCTATGAGGCAAGGGTGCGGCCGCCGCGCGAGGCTATCGAGGACGCACGGAAAAACCTGATTCCATCGCTCATCGGTGAGGACACTCACGATCAGATCACATTCGACGCACTGCTCCGGGAGAACGACGGAACACCCAACTTCAGTTCAATCGGCGCAAACGTTGCCGTAGCACTCTCTCTTGCGTGTGCAAAGGCAGCGGCATCGTCCCTTAACCTGGAACTCTTCCGTTACCTGGGCGGCGCATTTGCCGGAGAGACGCCTCTCCCCCTCGGCAACGTCATCGGCGGCGGGGCTCACGCTCCGAACGCCACATCCATCCAGGAGTTTCTGGTGGTTCCGACCGGGGCTTCCGGCGCAACGGAGGGGGTCTTCGCAAACGCCGCCGTTCACCGCACCGTAAAGAAGATTCTGCAGGAGCGGGGCAAACTCTCCGGTAAAGGAGATGAAGGCGCCTGGGCGCCCGCCATATCCGATACCGAGGCATTCGAGACCATCAGCGAAGCAATCGCCACGGTCTCCGACGAGATGAACGTCGAGATCCGGATGGGAATCGACGTGGCGGCAAGCGAACTCTGGGACGGCGGACAGTATCACTACAAGGATGCCGACCGGACGCGTGAAGACCAGATCGCCTACATGGCGGACCTCGTCGACCGCTACAACCTCATCTACATCGAGGACCCGCTCTTTGAGGAAGACTTCAGCGGATTCGCCGAACTGACCGATCAGGTCGGGGACCGCTGCCTGATCTGCGGCGACGACCTCTTCGTAACCAACGTCGAGCGGATCACGAAAGGCATCGAGACGGACGCGGCAAACTGCGTGCTGATCAAACCCAACCAGATCGGAACGCTCACCGATACCTACGAGGCAATCCACCTCGCCCAGGAAAACGGCATGGAGACGGTCATGAGCCACCGGTCCGGAGAGACCACCGACACGACGATTGCGCATCTCGCCACCGCATTCGGATGCATCTTCATCAAGACCGGCGTGGTCGGCGGGGAACGGATAGCCAAACTGAACGAACTTATTCGCATAGAGGAGCTGATCTAACTTGACGGGAAACGAACTTGAAATCGAACTGAAAGAACCACTGGTACCTGTGGAAGAGTACCTCGCAGCGGGTGTGCACATCGGCACCCAGCAGAAGAGCAAGGACATGATGAAGTTCATCTACCGCGTACGCGGGGATGGGCTCTACATCCTGGACATCCAGGCAACCGACGAGAGAATTAAGACTGCAGCAAAGTTCCTCTCGCAGTATGAACCGGCAAAGATCCTGGTCGTCACCTCACGGCAGTACGGCCAATACCCCGCAAAGAAGTTCGCCGACACCATCGGCGGCATGGCGGTCATCGGCCGCTTCATCCCGGGGATGCTCACGAACCAGCGTCTGAACAAGTACATCGAGCCCGACGTGATCGTGGTGACCGATCCGATCGGCGACTCCCAGGCGATCAACGAAGCGGTCCAGGCAGGTATCCCGATTGTTGCTCTCTGCGACACCAACAACATGACGAAGTACGTCGACGTGGTCATCCCGACAAACAACAAAGGCAGAAAGGCGCTCTCGATGATCTACTACCTCCTGACGAAAGAGATGCTCCACCTGCGCGGTGTGACCACATCGCTCACTCCCGAAGACTTTGAGACAGAGTTATAAGATCGAAGCACAAGAGCTCAACCTTGATGGATATGCGCCCATGCAGTGTAGCGGGAATGTTCTATCCTGCCGAGCCCCGGCATCTGGAGCAACTGCTGGAAACGTTCTTCCAGAAGAGGGCCCCGGAGACCAACGCCCGGGGAATCGTCGCTCCCCATGCAGGGTATATCTACTCGGGGGAGACCGGAGCCTGTGCTTTCTCCACCATATCACCTGATTTTGACGGTACGTTCGTTGTCATCGGCCCAAGCCACCGGGGGTACATGACCTGCGCCTCTGCCGTGCCGTGGGAGACGCCTCTCGGAATAGTCGAGGTTGACGGGGCGTTTGTCGACGTGCTGGATATCGAGATAGATGAGGCATCCCATCAGAGCGAGCACTCCATCGAGGTGCAGATGCCGTTTATCAAGTACCGGTTCCCGAGAGCAAGGGTTGTGCCCATCCTGATGGGCGACCAGAGTCCCGAAGCGGCGACTGATCTCGCCGGGCAGATACTCCGGGCGACGGAGCGGACAGGAAGAGACGTGCGGGTCGTTGCTTCAAGCGATTTCTCCCATTATGTCCCGGAGAGGATAGCCCGCCAGCAGGATCTCTATGCAATCGATGCGCTCAAAAACCTGGACACATCGGAGTTCTACCGGAGACTTCGAGAAACCGGCGCTACGGTGTGCGGCTACGGCCCGATCTCGACCATGTGCATCGCCTGCCGGTCGCTCGGTGCGGAGCGGGGGGAACTCTTACGGTATACGACCAGCGGCGACGTGACGGGAGACTATAATCAGGTAGTGGGGTATGCGGCGATAGCGGTGGTGTGATTGGCAACGTGGAGCGCGCCGGGCAAGGTTTTCCTGTTCGGCGAGCATGCAGTGGTCTATGGAAAGCCGGGGGTCGCGATGGCGATAAAACCCCGCGTCTTTGTCACGGTGAGAAAATCCCGGAACCCGACACGCCCAAAATCGCCCTACATAGATGAGTGTTTCAAGCGGATGGGCGTCCGGGGCAGCGTCTACGTCCATTCGCAACTGCAGAGTTCATCGGGGCTCGGATCATCGGCAGCGGTGACGGTGGCGACGCTCTCTGCGATCAACGACGAGTTCGGTCTCGGGCACACCCGTGAATACATCGCCGACGTCGCGTATGCTATCGAGAAGAAGGTCCAGAACGGGCGGGCAAGCCCTACGGACACTTACGTCTCCGCGAACGGAGGAATGGTCCTCATCACCGGCAATTCCAAGCGGAGACTCCCCCCGCAGGGCCTGCAGATCGTCGTGGGGAATACCCTGGTGCCGCACAGCACCGCGAAGATGGTGGAGCTGGTCGGGGCCCTTCATCGGAAGCACCCGGAGATCGCAAACCCGATACTGGACGCCATTGAGGCCGTGACGCTGACCGCCCTCCATAACATCAACCAGCCGAAAGGACTGGGGCAATGCATGGACATGAATAACGCCCTCCTGGAAGCCCTCGGGGTGGGACACCCGATAAGCAGTAAACTCGTGCTTGCGGCAAGGGCGAGCGGCGCTTACGGAGCGAAGATAACCGGGGCCGGGGGCGGCGGGTGTATAATCGCCCTCTGCCCGCGGCGTGCAAAGAGCCGAGTTGCCGGGGCCATCGAAGCCTGCGAAGGAAAAGCAATCATCACCACGATCGACACCGACGGCGCGAGAAAAGAGAAGCATGACTGAGACCGTGATACTGAAACTGGGAGGAAGCGTGATCACCGATAAGTCGGGAGACGGTGCGATCGATCGCGCCCGCCTGCACGAGATTGCAGGCCAGCTCGCCGCACGAGGAGCCGCCGCACTCGTTCTCGTCCATGGTGCGGGGTCATGCGGGCACCCGGAGGCCCGGCGCTACCGCATCAACAAAGGTCTCACCGGGAAGAATGTTCCCGGCGTCTACTACACGCACGCCGCCGTCGTGCGCCTGAACGCCGCGGTCGTCGAGGCCTTGCGGGATGCAGGCATCGAGGCGATCGGCATCCACCCGCTCGATCTGGCTCTCACCGAAGACGGCCGTCTGGTCTCGCTGGAGACCCGCCATATTGCCGAAATGACAGAACACGGCATTGTGCCCGTGCTGCACGGCGATGTGGTGATGGACCGTCTGAAGGGCTCCTGCATTGTGTCGGGGGACCAGCTGGTGACCCGCCTTGCCGCAGCGCTCGGGAGCAGGCGCGTGGGGCTTGCAACGGATGTGCCCGGCGTGCTGCAGAACGGCTCGGTCGTCCCGCGCATAGACCGGGACACAGCGGCGTCGCTCTCCATCGGCGGATCGAGCAACACCGACGTGACCGGGGGTATGCAGGGCAAGATTGCAGAACTCCTCACACTCGCCGATGCCGGCATCGAGTCGCACATCTTTCATGTCTCAAAGATCGCCCGATTCCTTGACGAAACCGGGCACGGCGGAACGACCATAACGGGAAGAGGGATACGATGACGGGAGAGACCGCGACATCTTCGAGGAAACGAGATCACCTGGTCATCTGTTGTGAAAAACCCATCGAGGCGGGCGACGCCGGATTTGGCGACGTTCGGCTTGTCCACAATGCTCTTCCCGAATGCAACCTTGATGCGATCGAGACCGGGACCCGGTTCCTCGGCGCATCGCTCGGCTCTCCTCTCTTCATTGCAGCGATGACCGGAGGACATCCGGACACCCTCGAGGTAAACCGGCGGCTTGCACGTGCCGCCGAACGGTACAATCTCGGTATGGGTGTTGGTTCTCAGCGAGCGGCACTGGAAAAACCCGAACTGGAGGAGAGTTTCGTTGTTGTGCGGGAGGAGGCGCCACATGCCTTCCTCTGCGCGAATCTCGGGATCATCCAGCTCCGCGACCATGGCATCGAATGGGCGGAACGGGCTGTCGAGATGATCGATGCACAGGCGATCGCCATCCACGTCAATCCACTTCAGGAAGCGATTCAGCCGGAAGGCGATCATAACGCGGAGGGGTGCCTCGAAGCCCTCCGCAATCTCTGCGAAGAATTCTCCCACCCGGTCATCGTGAAGGAGACTGGTTCCGGCATATCCGCCGGAACTGCGCGGGCAATCCGGGGAGCAGGAGCGAGTGCCATCGATATCGGCGGCTACGGAGGCACGTCCTGGGCAAAGATAGAATGCCTGCGGGCGAACGCCACCGGACTTGCCGATCTCGGGGAAGCGTTCCTCTCCTGGGGCATACCGACTGTGGTAAGCCTCTGTGAGGTGCGGACGGCAGGAGGCCCGATCGTTGCAACGGGCGGACTGCGCTCAGGAACCGATATCGCGAAGGCAATCGCGCTCGGGGCGGATCTCGGGGGCATGGCGCTCCCCCTCTTAAAACCCGCCATGGAGAGCGAGGAAGCACTCTTTGCGACCGTCGAGGCGATACATCGCGAGTTAACGGTGGCGATGTTCCTGACGGGGTCCAGGACGATAGGGGACCTCCACCATGCACGGACGTATATAACCGGACTGACCCGGCAAATGATTGAAACAAGCGACTAACCACAAAAACATCCGAATTTGGAGGCATACATGGATATTGAAATCATAGCAGTGGGCGGGTATAACGAAGTCGGCAGAAATATGACTGCCGTCCGCTGCGGAAAGGAGATTGTCATCTTTGATATGGGTCTGCGCCTCGACCAGGTGATGATCCACGAGGATGCCGATATCGAGAACATGCATTCACTGGACCTGATCCAGATGAAAGCCATTCCCGACGACACCATCATGAATTCGGTGGAAGGGAGCGTCAAGGCGATCGTCTGTTCGCACGGGCACCTGGACCACATCGGTGCGATACCGAAACTGGCGCACCGCTACAACGCTCCCATCATCAGCACGCCGTATACCTCGGAACTGATCAGGCAGCAGATAGCGGGCGAACAGAAGTTCGGGGTGAACAATAAGCTCTTCGTCCTGAAGGCCGGACAGCGTTACACCATCTCTCCGCACCTCACGCTCGAGTTCGTGCGGACCCAGCACTCGATCATCGATACCGTCTTCCCGGTCCTGCATACGCCGCGGGGCGCAATCGTCTATGCGAACGACTTTAAACTGGACCGGACCCCGGTGCTCGGGGAACCGCCGGACTTCGCCAGGCTACGGCAGATCGGGAAGGAGGGGGTTCTCGCCCTCATCACGGAGAGCGTCAACATTGCCGATAAGGGGCGCTGTCCGAGCGAGAAGATCGCACGGGACCTCGTGCGGGATACCATCACGAGTTACGAGGACGATAAGAGCGCGATATTTGTCTCGACGTTCTCATCGCATATCTCCCGCGTCAAGACCATCGCCGAGTGCGCCCACGAGATCGGGAGAAAACCGATCCTGCTCGGGCGGTCGATGGAACGCTACAGTTCGGCAGCCGAGCAGTTGAAACTGGTCGGGTTTCCCGAGAGCCTCTCGATGTTCGGCAACCGCCGGACAGTCGACCGGACGCTGCGGCGGATCATGAAGACCGGGAAAGACAAGTTCCTCCCGATCGTCACCGGCCACCAGGGGGAGCCGGGCGCCATCCTGACAAGGATTGTGATGGGGGACACGCCGTTCAAACTGGAGAAGGGCGACAAGGTCCTCTTTTCGGCAAAAGTGATCCCGAATCCGATGAACTACGGGCAGCGCTATCTCGTCGAGGCCCGTGCCAAGATGGCAGGTGTGCGGATCTTCGATGACCTGCACGTCTCGGGTCATGCTTACAAGGAGGACCATTACGAGTTCCTGCACCTCTTAAATCCCCAGCACGTCATCCCGTCCCACGGCGATATCGGTATGACCGGAGAGTATGCGAAATTCGCTGAGGAGATCGGGTATACGCTCGGAAACGACCTTCATATTCTCCGGAACGGGCAAAACATAGTGATAAAGTAGGTGATGAGATATGACGATGCTTGAAGACTACCTGGAGAAGAATGCTGACATAATCGACAAGGTGATCCACCGCTACTTTGGAGATGTCCATGGCGACCTCTTCCAGGCGAGCGCCCACCTGCTGCTTGCAGGCGGGAAGCGTCTTCGCCCGGCGGTCGTTCTCCTTGCTGCGGATGCGGTGAGGAAAGGCAGTTCGGACGATCTGCTCCCGGCGGCCCTCGCGCTTGAGTTGACGCACAGTTTCACCCTCATCCATGACGACATCATGGACGGCGACGCCGTGCGGCGCGGCGTCCCGACGGTGCACACGGTCTGGGATGAGCCGACGGCCATCCTTGCGGGCGACGTGCTGTATGCGAAGGCATTCGAGTATCTCTGTCTCTCGGAATCCAAAGATGCAGCAAAAATTCGGGCCACGAAGATGCTCGCCCGGACATGCACCGAGATCTGCGAGGGGCAGAGTATGGATATGGCGTTTGAAGCGAGAGACGATGTCTCGGATCTCGAATACCTGGAGATGATCAGCAAGAAGACGGGCGTGCTCTACGGTGCGTCTGCCGCCATCGGGGGAATCCTTGCGGGTGCAACCTCGGTACAGGCCGATGCCCTCTACCAGTTCGGGTTAAACAGCGGCGTTGCCTTCCAGATCCAGGACGATCTCATCGATCTTCTCGCCAGCGCCGAGGTGACCGGCAAGGACCGTGCATCGGACATCCGGGAAGGGAAGCAGACCCTGATTGCAATCAGGGCGCGCGAGAAAGGGATCGACCTCGCTCCGTACCGGAGGGCTCTCTCGGACGCGGAGACCGACGGCCTGATCGCACGGTTGAAGGATGCGGGCATCATCGACGAGGTCAGGGCCAAGGCCATCGAGCGGGCGACCGTTGCAAAGGAAGCGCTCGCGATCCTCCCGGACACCGAGGAGAAGCATCTCCTTGCAGATATCGCCGATTACTTTGTCAATCGGGGATTCTGATATCATGGACGCCGATATCGAGCACCTGCTCCTCATTTACGCTCTTCAGAACGCTGTGAAGTACGGCGACACCCCGAAGAGCGGGACGGTCATCGGTACGGTGCTCGGCAAGCACCCGGAGTTCCGGAGCCGGGCCCGGGAGGTAGGTCCTCTTGCGGCGAAGGTGATCGCGAAGGTGGCGGCGATGAGTCAGCAGGAGCGAAAGAGCCTTCTTCTCGAGATAGCCCCCGAACTCCTCGACGAGCTCGCCGAGACGCATGAGCGGTCGTCGCGGGAACTGCCCGCCCTGCCCGGCGCCGGGAACGGTGTGGTGATGCGGTTCGCACCGAACCCGAGCGGGCCGCTGCACCTCGGGCACGCCCGGGCCTCCGTCCTGAACGATTACTATGTGCGGCGGTATGGGGGCCGGTATGTTCTCCGTATCGAGGATACCGACCCGAGAAGGGTTGATCCGGAGGCATACGGGATGGTGCTTGAGGATGTCGAGTGGCTGGGGCTCGGGATCACAGATATCGTCTACCAGAGCGACCGGCTGGACATCTACTACGACTGGTGCAGGAAGCTCATCGAACTCGGCGGCGCCTACGTCTGCGTCTGCGAGGCGGAACGCTTCCGGGAACTCAAACTCAGGGGGAAGGCGTGCCCCTGCCGGGAGCGGACGGTGGAGGAGAACCTGGAACTCTGGCAGCAGATGCTCGACGGCGAGTTCTATGAGGGCGACGTGACCGTCCGGGTGAAGACGGACCTCACCCACCCCGACCCGGCGATGCGGGATTACTCCGCGATGAGGATCGTGAACGCGCCCCTCCACCCGAGAGTGGACGCCACGGTCTTTCCGCTGATGAACTTCTCGGTTGCGGTGGACGACCACCTGCTCGGGATCACGCACGTGATCCGCGGGAAGGACCACATTGCAAACACGCGGCGGCAGCGCTACATCTTCGATTACTTCGGCTGGGAGCCGCCGGTTTATCGCCACTACGGCAGGATGGGGATATCGGGGGTCGTCCTCTCGACGTCGGGGATGCGCGAGGGGATCAAGAGCGGCCTCTACACCGGCTGGGACGATATCCACCTCGGGACGCTCCGGGCGATTTCACGCCGGGGCATCAAGGCGGAGGCGGTTCGGAACGCCATGATCGATATCGGGATCGGGGAGACCGACATCTCGTTCTCGTGGGAGAACCTTTACGCCAAAAACAAGGAGCTCGTCGACCCGAAGGCGAACCGGTACTTCTTCGTGCCCGACCCGGTCGAGGTCGTCGTGGAGGGGGCCCCGTGCCGCGAGGCCCATGCGGCTCTCCACCCGAACGATCCCTCCCGGGGGGTCCGCACCCTCGTCGCCGCCGGGAGGGTGCTCCTCCCAAAGGCGGATATCGAAGGAAAGAGCATGGTCCGGTTAAAAGACCTCTACAACGTCAGGATCGCGTGGGACGGAGATCTGCCGCGCGTCTCCTACGCGGGGGACTCGCTTGAGGATGCCCGGCAGGAGAAGGCGCCGATCATCCAGTGGCTGCCGGCGGACGCGAAACTCCCCTGCACGCTTCTCCGGCAGGACGGGAGCCTCGAAGGGTTCTGCGAACCGCTGGTCGCCGGAGAGGCGGACCGCGTCGTCCAGTTCGAGCGGATCGGGTTTGCCCGGATCGACTCGGCGGACGGCGGACGGGTGAGCGCCTACTTCGCGCACCGGTAAGACGATTCATCTTTTTCTGGAGAGAAGGGGCAGAGGTGCCGGTCCGGAACGCTACGGCCGCGCACCGCCCCCATCTTCGCGTGAGAGCCCCGTGCGATCCCCTTCAACGATCTTCAGACCTAAGATGCCGACGCTTATACGATAACGTACCGGCAGCTGCGGGTTTGCCCGGAGATAGATCCGTTCGCAGCACAACGTGCACGAACTCCGGCAGCGGATCGGCGGACCGCCGGCAGCCGGCGTACACAAAATCCCCCCTCACCTCGATTGAGCAGCGGAACCGAGGATCGGCACAGAGTTCCTGCAAGTCTCGTGCAATCGTTCGTTCGCACGACTGCAGGTGCGACCTTGCCGGGATGTCCCGGCGGATATCGATCTCCACCCCTGCCTCGATGTCGCGGAAGACCAGGGAGGCATCGTTGTGCTTCAGGAGACCGGGGTATTTCAACAGAACGCCGAATTCGTAGAGACTCCGGGCGCCGTCGGGACCGGTGGAGAGAGTATTGCAATGCGACCGTTCCACAATCAAATCCAGAAACTCAGGATTGTCGAGAGCATACTCCAGGGAGAAGAGGTACCTTTCGCCGGGGACAAGGCGGTTCAGCTTGATCTTATATGCACTGTCGGCCGTTACAACCGCTTCGGGCACCGGAACCAGTTTCGGCAGCCGGGCGATGGCGACCCGTAACGGGACGACATGCGTGTATTTCACCGTTTTAGGGAGAAGATACGTCTTTTCGGGTATCAGGACCATGTCGTATCTCTGTATCCGCTCGCTGCAGGAGATCGTCATCTGCCGACCTTCGATCCTGAACTCCTCCCGTAATTCGGCATCGATAACACCCATGGTGCGGTAGATACGCTCTATTGCGGCAGAGACCAGATCCCGTTCGTTATGAACCCGGGCGCCCCCTGTGGCGGACAGGGCCGGCCCGGGGGAATCACCGGCGAGACGAGGGCCGTGTACCGGCGAGCCGATCAGGTTCACCCGTTTTGTATGCACTTCGCCAAGGCCGTCTTCGGCCTCGACGGCATATGTCAACTGCATCGTATCCGATGCTTTATCCAGCACCGGGGCTCTGAATACCACGCCCAGGTATCCGTTCACCCCGAATCGTGAGAACACCAGCTCGTCTTCCCCGGTACCTTGTTCCAGTTCCGCATTAAAGATCTCTTCAACTGTGAAACACTCCGGTTTCGTGATCCGGATGATAACCTTCCGGCTTTCCGGCCATAGAACGTATGTGGTCACCCTGCCGCCCTGAGGGCATGAAGAGGGGACAAAGAGGTTTCTTACCAGCATTCAATCTCCCGCCCGCTCGTCCCGGAGGGGAAAGGCACAATCATCCCGTCGCGGTCCGCCCGAACGCCTTCGATTCTCGATTCATGCATCCCTATACCCCTGCAAAGGGTGCGGGAAGAGCACCGGGTTTCATGGGCATTAATAAATGTTTATCTATTAACAAATGACACATATTGAGTTCTTTTATTTAACAAGATATAAATAGGCCGGGGGTCCATCGGGTTACATGTGGTGAAATGAGCGACCTTGTCGTGCTGACTTCGAATAAGGGCCAGGGAAAGAGGACCGCTACGTTATTGCTCGAAGAGACACTCCGAAATGAAGGGTATCGTGTTGCCTGCCTGGTGACGGGCAACGGCCGTCTCGATGTCTATTCCTATCTTCTGGAGCAGCGGTATCACTATTCCGTCCCTCTCGAAGCGACGCACAGCAAGGAAGCGTTCGAACGATGGGTGCCGACGGGCTATGACAGGTACATCCTTGAGGTTACGTTCCCCTACTCCCCTATCGGCGCCGCGTACATCGATCTCTTCGGGAACATCAACGAGGTCGTCTCGTACGACCTCCGGGACACCTGGGAACAGCACGTCCTTGATCCGAAGAATAAGGCCGAGAGCATCGATCCGGCCGAGAACAACCCCGACGTCGCGGCCGCGCCGGACCTCGCCCCGCTCTGGGACGTTGTCCACGACCGCAACGTCCGGACCCTCGTCACGAAGGCCCCAAAAGCCCTTGACGGCCCGTACGTCGACACGGCAAAGGTGTTCCATAATCTAGAGATGCTTGCCGTGGAGTCCATTACGCCGCGAATGAAACTGCCGAAGAGCAGTAAAAAAGTCATTGCGGTCGGGGAGTTCCCCGCCGAGTACTGGGATATCTATCCCGATCTCACCTGGTATCAGTATTACTACGCGGAGTTCATGCAGGCCCTCCGGGATGAAAAGTATGACCTGGCGGTGATCGGCACCTGCCACAACGAGGCGCTGAAGTTCCGGGACAGGCCCAAAGACCGCACCGTGGTCTGCTACCAGCCATCGGTGTACCTGGATCTCAAGACACGGGAGAAGAAGTTATCCGCAAACCACGATTTTCGAGCGGTCTTTTCAACCATCAGGACGCGACCCTCCGGGACTCCCCTGGGCCCGGCTGGCGGCGCGTTCTCCGGCTACAACAACCGGCTCTGGATCAACACAAAGCACGAGGTCGACGAGCCGTTGTGGCGGGATGGAAACGTCATCTTCTGCGACGGCTGGATCACCCCGCAGGTCCTGCTCCGGGAGAAGTATCTGACCGATGAAGGGCTCCAGGAGGCCTGAAGCATGGGGAGTAACTGCGGTGGCGGTAGCGGTGGCGGCGGCAATCCCCCGGTGGTGAGGCTGGTCGAACCGGCAGGCCCCGGCATCGGCGACCCCGTCGGGGCGGCACGAACGTTCACGGCATCATGCACCCAGTCGGCGACGATGCGGGTGTATCTCAACGGCAACTTAGTGCATACAAGTGCTCCCAGCGTCCAACAGGTGGCCTACACCTTCCCGAGCGGAGCGCTCGGGCAGCACATGGTACGGGTGACCGCAACGAACGCCAGAGGCTCCGGGGAGAACTACTGGACCTGGAACGTGCTTTCGACGCCGCCGGTTATTACTTCCCTTCTGCCCGGGTCCGACTGCCTGATTGATACGGCGGAGAATTTCTTCCAGCGCACCTTTGAGATCAACACCGACATCGCATCCAAGATCCGGGTGTATGTGAACGGCGTCCTCGCGTTTGCGCAGGAAACCTATTCAACGGTAATGTCGTGGATTTTCGACCGCACAACGACCATTGTTAACCCCGACCCCTTTGTCAACATTATCCGTATCATCGTCGAAAACACCAACGGAACAACCGAAAGCATCATCTACTCGATCATTACGCAGGCGCCGGTGACGTCTGCTCCCGTCATCACCGATACCTCTCCTGCCGAGCACACCATTGCTAATATTGCCGGTTCCCCGGGTAGAAGGACCTTCGGAGTAACCGTCGATCAACCGACGACGATAATATTTTCCGTTGACGGGCAGGAAAAGCCCAGATTTAATGCCGTAACCAATGCCATGTGGGAATGTGATTTTTCCGGGTATTCCACCGGCATCCATAACGTGGTCGTAACTGCGTCTAATTCAAACGGGAGTGACTCGTTCACGTGGTCGTGGAATATCCTGCCACTCGTGATCACGCTTGAAGAGCCCGCAACGCAGTACGTCAATAATTATGACACCTCCTCCAGATTGTTTAGAGCCAGCCTGAACACCCCTGCTCGTCTCACGATGTACTTCGACGACCGGCCGATAGAACGACCGGAATCCGAAGTATCAACGATCTTGCATGAATTCAAAACCGTGCCCCTCGGCAACCACACCATTCGGGTTGTCGCGGAAAAGGACGGGGTCAGCGTTGAAAATTTCTGGAGATGGAATGTCTCGGAATACCCCAGTCAAGATATAATCTATTGTGAATGTCAGCAGTATTCCGGATTGCGTTCGCTTCGAGCGGGCAATGTTCCGCTTACCATCGAGAAATATTTGAATTTCTACAGCAATTCGGAAATGCGGTGCCAGAAAGCACAATTGCCGGATGGAAGCTGGATCTACCTCTTTGCATTGTCAAATGTCGGCCTGGTTATAGATAATGACTCACAGTTGCCTCCTATTGTAATAAATGCAGAAGCTCGTAAGCTCGACATCTATCTAAGTGGTTTCGCCGAGATAGAGTTATCAATTAATGAAATCTCTGGCAATGAACATTTCGTATTATTTTCATCAATTGACAAATATTGTGTGGGAATATCTCCATTAAAAGGGGGAAATCTTGAAAATTATTATAGAGAACGTGCAGACCTTGAGGTTTTAGTAGGATTAGTCGGTTTTCTGCCTTACGTTGGGGCTTTGACAAATTTAGCAGAGTTAATGTCTCCAAAGAATTACCTATCCGAAATAGAATCGATAAATTATTCTTTTGGGTATGAAGCCACAATGGAATCCAATGGAAAATCCCCAGATGGCGGTAAATCGCCTTACGTTGAAAATCAATTCAGGTGGGTGGTGTGGGTACAACCTGAATGTTGCGTGAGATTTAACGTTATGATGAAATTAGTAGAAACTTACGTTGAGAGTCTTGAAATAAGTAAAGATATTCAGATAACAGCAGGGGAGAGCCCTGTTGTACTCTGATAAAATTATGGTCAGGGAACACTTATGAAAGAAGAAACAGATGCTACAGCAAAAGGATTCACTGCACCGGGAAAAGATGAGTCGCCTGATTACCTGCATCTGATCTACCTCTTCTACCGGCACCCGTCGCAGGCGTTCGAGATCGTCAACAGCGGCAAAACAATGCATGGCATTGCGTTCTTCGCCATATTTGTCTTTATTGCGGGTTTTTTGAGCACCAGCATAAGGGGTATTTACCTGGATGTGCTATGGTATGGTTTTAAATCATTATCGGCGTTTCCCATCATTCGTTCCGGGGTTTTAAGCGGCCTGACGACAACGATTGAATTTTTTCTCTTATTTGCGACGGAAGCCGTGGTGCTTCTCGGTCTGCTCTGGATTATGCAGGTGAAGCCCCCCCTGACCCGGACGCTCAGCGTCATTTTCTACAGTTGCGCAATAGCATGCCCCTTCATCCTGATAATGTTAATATTAGATCTGTTCTCCGGGTATGCCCTGCTAAGAAATTCAGGCATAATACTCTACTATTTGTATTTACTGCCTCTGGGGTATCTTGAGTATCTCGGACTCCAGGAGGTAGTGAAAGCGAATCGTCTCCAGATTATAGCTGCAGTAGTCATTGCAATTGTTGTCCACTATCTCCTGTTCGAGCCTGAGATCTATTTCATTGAGAATGTATTAAACGGGATTTTTTGATGCGTATGACTGCCGATAACTGTAACCGTTGCAGGTACCCAGGAGCCCAGTAAAAGAAGCAGGGGTGCAGAATATGATGAAGAAACTATTGTTACTGCTGCTATTACTGGCCGTTTTTTTTAGCTTTTTAAATCAGTATGGGTTTACTCCTGATTATTCTGCGTACTCGATGACGAAGGTTTGCGAACAACTCCCGACCTATAATATCGGCGATCTCAAGGATACAAAAGTCCTGTATTTGTCAAGTACCCCTATTGTACTCGATTATTATAGCAACCAGAAGGTATCGATTCCCTGCAGTGGTATCACTATACCTTCATTTCCTGTGATGGATAGTACCGGGACGAAGGTTGCGTATAGACCGTACTCCGATCCCAATCTATGGATTTATACCACCGAAACCGGTGGAGCTGTACAGATACCACTCGGTTACACCGGCAGTCGGTGGGAGTGGGATCATCATAACATTCCACGTTTCAGCCCGGACGGGGAGCAACTCGGTTATCTTCACAGCATCTCATCTAATAATTATTCACTCTCCGTTGCAGATACCGATGGAAGCTGGAAAAAGGACCTGATGACCGGTATTGCCGATCTCTCGTACTATGACTGGAACCCCGACAACAAAAGAATCGCAATATTGGCCAAAGAAGGGGGTAACGAGAGGTCTTCGATCTATATCGTCGATTCTGCAGATTCGGATATCATCAAAATAAAAGAGAATGTTGAAACAAAGCAGAGTATCCTGGATAGATTGTACCTGTGGAACCCTGTGGGTCTGGATGGATTATGCCAGTGGGACCCTGCGGGTACGAACATAGCCTATATCTCAGCCGGGAATATCTTCACCATTACTGCCGATGGGAGCCAAGAGCGCCAGGTGACCGATGATAGAAACACATTCTTTCTCCAATGGAGCCCAACAGGGGATAAAATTGCTTACCTGACCCGTGACGGGCTCGGTCAGGAATACGAAACCGGACACGTGAAAAAGGGAGAATACAGCAGACTGCACCTGATCAACCCGGATGGAACGGGCCATGAGGAGATCTTTGCAGAGTACACCGAAGGTTATCTCAATGAGCTTCCGTTCACCTGGGCTGAAGATGGAAAAGGGATAATCCTCTTCAATATTGAAGGCGGGTACCTGATGGACCTGGAGAAGCCGGCAGGCTATGAACCGGCTTTAATTGCGCTCGTCGCCCTCGGCGTTGCAATCGTGGCCTGTACGGTATCGATCATCCTTGAATACGACCGGAGGGCGTGACGTGGAGTCCGTCGGCAGGCCATCAATAGTAACCCTCAACGGCAGTCTGATACATATCACGATTCCAGACGTCCGGGAAGTGTCCTATACCTTCCCGAGCGCTCCGTTGGGAGAGCACATGGTCCGGGTGACCGCAGCGAACGCCAAAGGCTCCGGGGAGAACTACTGGACCTAGAACATGGTCTCGACGCCGCCGGTGGTGACACGCATCGCTCCGCACGAACAGGCAATCTCCGACGATTCGCCGGATGCGACCAGAGTGTTTGAGATCGAGGTGGATCAATCCGCCCACATCATCTTCTACCACAACGGGGGTGTAATCTACGACTCCAATGATCAGACCCTGACCTCCTGTTCGGTACCATTTTCGGCGCACAGGTATGGCGTGCATGTCATTACCGTTGTTGCCCAGAACTCAAACGGCCGGGGAACGCTTCACTGGACGTGGACCATCAGAAAGCCCCAACCGTCCCCGAAACCCCCGGAAATAACCCTCATCTGGCTGAATACGACAACCGTCGGTGCATCCTGTTCGGAGCACTTACATCCAAAATATCTACCATCTGAGACAAGGAGGGTGAAACGGCTTTTCATTGGGACTTTCCCGAAGAGAAAAGGGTTCAAGAAACTCGAAGAATTTCGGAGAGTGACAGGCCGCAGGATGCAACGGTTCGTCAGAACCGGATCTTGAGAATTACGAAGAATTTCGAGCAGGCGCGGGAGAAGAACGACGTTCTTCGAAGGGATGTCCGCCTCCCGGGTAGCAGTGTTTTGGGACACCCCACATCCGATTAGCCCCCGGCGAGGGGCGTGAGAAGAGAATCGAAGATCCCGGGCACAAATAAACGTATTTTAGTTAATATTTTCCAAATATTATGTTATTTAGATTAACAAGAGATAAATAGACCGAGGTGCATCACATTATGTACAGTGAAATGAACGATCCCATCGTGCTGACTGTGAATAAGAACCAGGGAAAAATGACCGCTACTTTATCGCTGGAAAAAATACCGGGATGAAGGACAGAGCAGTACCTGCCCCATGCGGGATTTTCCTTCTGCACCTATCTCTTTCCCCTTGCACATCTGGAATATCATGGACATAAGGATTTATTGAAAAACAGAATATTCCCCAATCCTGATAGCGGCGGTGATAGCAGTTATTGTCCACTATATCCTTTCGAACTCGAGGTGCTTTTCACTGCGAATGTATTAAATGGGTTTTTTGCCTGCCTAGGACGGCCGATAGCCGTAAACGTTGCAGATAACCGGGACTCCGGTGCAGAGAACATTTTTTTGAAATTCAAGAGATAGGGAAACAATTCGTCTCTTAGAGTATTGAGGAGGGTATCCTGAAGCAAGGGATAGGGTGGTCGAAGAAGAACTCCTGGCATCATACGCAGCAAAACACAAAAGATAGACATGACCCGGACGAACCACACGACTCATCTTGCCTTCTCCCTGCTTCATCGATCCAGAGCCACGCAGAGTGCCGTCAGAAAAAGTCTCCGCGACTATCTCCGCTTCATCACAGCCGCCCCGGACGCTTCGGATACCGACCTTCTCAAGATCCAGTCCGATTATCTCAAACGATCTCCCGGAGAGGTGTTCGGCGATCTTGTCTCCTACCTCGCTTTTCTTACCCGGGAGAAACACAACTCTCCAAACACCATCCGGCTCAAACTCCACTATACGAGAGCATGGCTGTTGTACAACGATATCCGCCTGAGTCCCAACGATGAAAAAATTCTCAGAAATCTTCAGCCCCGAACCGTTATTGTCACCGAAGAAGCGGAACTCAGCCGGGAAACGATACGGGAGATTGCAGAACATGCCGACCTCCTTACCAGAACACTGATCGTCATTCTCGCAAGTTCGGGAATGCGGATCTCCGAGCTTCTCGGCGTGGTTCCTGAGGATATTGTCCTCGGCGATCCCGGGGAGATTCGCATCCCCCACGAGAGGATGAAAGCCGGAAAAGCCCACATCTACTACTTTTCCCGGGAAGCGGGGGATCACCTCAGGCAGTATCTCCGGTTCCGCGACGAACTGTACTCCCTGTCGCGAAAGCGGACCAACATCCGGTTCCAGAAAGCGTATGAAGACCGGCGGGTCTTCCCGATCGCTTATGGAACCGCAGCCAACCGGTTTATTCGGGCGGCAAAGCGGGCAGGAGTTCATGCCAGGTGCAGCGCCGGGAACCGCAGCAAAATTACGTATCATTCCATCAGAAAATGGACCGAGTCCACCATGAAACTCCATATCTCGATTAATCTGGCAAATGAATTCATCGGCCATGACGAAGGGCTCTCCGTACACTACCGCCGCTACAACAGGAAGCAGATGCGGGAAGCGTACAAGATCGTCGAGCCGTATCTGTCAATCTATACCGATATTCCGGAGGATGTCGGGGTGCCTCCCCAGGAAGAGGTTCTCCGGATGCTGGTCAGGCAGCAGGAAGAGATCATGGAGCGACTCGCACAGATCGAGACGATCCTGATGAGCGGGGCGTGATCTGTGTCGCGGGCGCTGCAGCGTGAGGTAACTATCATTATCGC
>NZ_DANC01000058.1:0-1440 GCF_002499755.1 Methanoculleus sp. UBA291
CGCGAGAGTATTGGGATGACCTCTCTATCTCCTCGGCACATCCGCCGTCGTTCTCCTTCTCTGGCACGCCTGGCCCCGCCTCACCGGCCGGGACCGGGGCCGGATCACGACAAAGGAGTATGCCCTGATTGCCTTCGTCATCGTCCTCCTCTCCATGCCGGTCCCGTTCCGCTGGCTCAGTTTCATCGTATGGGAGATCTCTATCCTTGCGGCCCTCATCACCGCCGCTCTCTTCGTCTGGTTCTTTCGGCCGTTCTTCACCGGGGGGAGCGTCCCGGTGCGGGAGTATGCCTGGCTCGTCGTGGTCGTCTTCTGCCTGCCGCTCCTGTTCCTCTTCTGGTGTTTCATGGGGAACGACATGTGCCTTGAGTACTCTTGCGACACCCGACATGGCGACGCATCGCACGACAATGCCCGGAGGATCAGTGAGACGAAAGGGGTCGTCGCCGGATACCAGTGATGAGGTGAGGCGGAGATGCGGGCAGCAGCGTTGGTGACGGTTCTTGCTGTGGTCGGTATTATGGTTGTGGCCGGTACGGTTATTTTCTGCGGAACAGAACAGGAGTCGCAGGCAACTCCGCCCTGCAGTTCACACCTTTTTCACGTCTTTAACGCCTATGACGTGCCGCACGAGGTTAACGTAACGGTGTTTGACGCCAACGCCACTCGCATTCGTGTTCCTGTCTGTACGGAGGTATATCGGCTTGAGGCGGACGAGGATGTAACATCGTTCATCAAGAACGACGGGACGTCCATCAAGAATGACGGGGGGGAGTATCAATTTGAAATATCGATCGACGGTAAAGATCCGGAAGTATTTGCGTTTTCTATCTCACGTTGCCATTCTCTTGCAATCTCCGTCCTGGCGGAGGGCGACATTCAGGCTCTCATGATGACGAGCAACTATGCGGTGGCCGAGTGTACGGATGCCCTCCCTGCTTGACGCCCGGATGAAGAACTCCACAAGCCCGGAGGCTGCTGATGAGATGTACGCATTCCGTGTACGTAACATGTGTGCTTCTCCGGCCTCCGGGAAGAAATCGAGGAGAACAATCATGAGTGAGTTATGCAGAGCGGGGAAATCCATCCTTTGGGGAGTGCTGTTACATCCAAGGTAAAAGCATAGAGGAGATCCTGAAATCGAAAGTCAACAGACGTTTGCTCGTTATCGGGGTTCTGGCGTTCATCGGCGTCGTTCTCCTCGTCGCGACGGTTGTAGTTGCGTATACCGCCCTTGTTGCCCTGATCACGGGGATCGACGGTCCCCCTCAGGCGCTTGTCGTCCAGAAGGTTCCGGATGCTCCCCCGGAGAATGCATCCGTCATCCACCTGACCGATCAGGATCTCAAGCAGCACCCGGTGCTCGACTCCGCGATTCGGGACGCCAACAGGAACCCCGACGTGCAGGTATCCGGTGTAGCCCCGATGACGGGGATCGAA
>NZ_DANC01000058.1:1661-8670 GCF_002499755.1 Methanoculleus sp. UBA291
GAGTACGACGGTGCGTATTACCTCACTCGCGTTCTGCTCCACTAAGACCGGGTCGGGAGGTGTAATCAAAATGGCAGAAGATGTTAAAACGGAATCCAGAAACCGGCTCAAAACGGCAGGAATCATCGTCGCCTGCGGCCTTGCCGGCATCGTCGCCGTCGCGCTCGGGTTCATGCTCGCCGACGCCGTCATCCTCTACGCTCACGAGAACTCGGGCGGGCAGCCGATGCTCTACGTCATGTAGAGGGCAGAGCCGGGGGAGAGCGCGGTCGTCTCCTTGACCGAGAAGGACTTCGAAGAACATCCCGCGCTCGATGCGGTGATCCGGGGCGGGGAGCGGAACCCTTCGGCGCGGGAGTGGGGCGATCGGAGCCGGCGCGTCGTCGGGGGCGCTCAGGTCTCGTACGCGGCAGGGCGCTTCGCGACACCTACGGTACGAAGGCGCATACTACGTGGTGCTGACGACGTGGCCTCCGGGCGGGGAGATCCGGTGAGGGCGGCGTCGCGATAACCCCGTGTCCGGATCTATCCTTACCCGGAACCATACTTGCCTGGAAAGGTTACACGGGCGCTTTTGGGGTGAGAAACCTCTTGGTCCACGCCCCTTAGTCCTCGTTGCCGAGTGCCTCCATCAGGCGTTTCCTCAGGGCCCCGACGGTTCTCTCGTTCATCGCGTTGACGATCGCCGCGCACTTTACCAGGAACCGCGGAGCGGCCCGGATTAGTTCCTCACAGAAGGGGTCCGGGACCTCTCGCGAGATGTAGTACTGTGCGTCGACTCTTGCTCCTCTCGCTCTCTCGACGAGCGTCATCTCTGCAGGAGTGAAATAATTGGAGAGAAGCCGTTCCATAAGCAGGATAGTGCAGGAATGGTTCTCACACCGTATCCCCCAAGCCGCGTGAGGACGGCGTAGAGGGAGAAGTACATCGCATAGTACGCGGTCGTTATCTTCCAGTCACGGGCAGTGATTGTCTGCATCGTCTCAAGGGCTTCTTCGGCTTTCTTCAGGTATGCAGATGCCAGGGTTTCGTTTGGAGCGGTAAGGGAGATCCCGTTCTTGATCCGGCCGCACCACACAAGTTGATCCATTATCCTACCGCCTGCTCAACGAAGTGTTCGGTGCCTTTGATCAGCACATGGTTCCGGAGCACTTCCTGGAGAAAGGGATCTGTGTGGAGGCTACGGTCAAAGATCTCCGGAGGGTAGACGGTGAGGTGAATCGGGAGGCCGTAAGTCTTTCCGATCTTCTCGACCTCGTCCCTCCGGCATTCTCCGGCGACGAAGAGGTCGAGGTCGGACTCTTCGTCCGCGGTCCCCTCTGCGTGGCTCCCGAAGACCGCACAACTCCCGTTGATGTGGGGGGCGATCCGGTCGAGGACCCCGGCGACGAAGGGTTCCTCCTCCCCAAAACAGATTCTCCGGTAGATCTCTGCAAGAGTGCAGAAGTCCCGCGCGTGGCTGCCCCGCTGCAGGGAGAACAACCGCGTCCTGCCCCGGGTGATGGAGCGGAGGACCTGTTTCTCCTCAAGGTATTCAAGGGCTGTCTGGGCCGATCCACGGCTGATAGGAAGATTCCTGCAGACCTCCCGGATGTAGATCTCCTGGTTGTAGCCCCGGGTGAAGAGGAAGAGGACCCTGAGGTGGTCCTCCCGAATGTCCAATTTTTTAGACATATGTCCAGAATTTTGGACGGTCCACGGCATCAGGGTTTCGGTCGGCGAGCGGCCGCCGGGATCGTTCCTGCCTCTGTCATCCGGCGCTGCCCACGTTTTCAGCCTATTGCGGTCGTTTGAGGGGTGGATCTCCACCTGTAAGGCCCGATGTGCAGATGCCTGTCACGTGAACTACCCCGCTCCTTTTGGGCGTGGCTTCCTGCTTCATCGACCGTGCCCTTTCGGGTCTTACTCGATCTCCACAGGCGTTGAATGTTCTGTTCGGGCAGTTTCTGCCTTACAGCAGACTGTGTATTCCGGTTGCTTGGTTCTCGCAACGCAGACGCCTTCCAATACGAGATATGAGAAGAAAATGTATCGTCTCGAACCAAATGGGAAGGGTGGCTCCGCTTCACGGAAGATGCTCTGCATCTTCCTGTCAGGAAACTTCCTGTGGAAGTTTCCGTGTCATCCCCACTGAAGGGTGGGTCTTCTCGCTCCGCTCTCTTCACCCCCGCAAGATAAAAGGTATCTGGGAGAACCGGGGGCGGGGCCGAACTTCATCCACGTCGTGTTGAAACCGGGGAACGCGGCGGTCCCGAACATCCCGCTCGCCCCGGGGGAGATCCTGGAACGGTTTGTGCGGGCGCTTTTGGGGTGACCCTCGGGAAAACTTTCCTTTCTCCGGATCGCGCGACCTTTCAGGCACTCTCCGGACGGCTGCACCTCTCTCGATACAGGCCGATGTTTTTTCCCCGGTGACGGTTCTGTCCCATTGGTTTCGGGAACACTTCCCGGACATGTAAAGAAAATGGACAGAATTTATAAATAGACCTACGCCCAGGTCATTGTGTGGGCGCGAGGGTACGTTCGCAAACGTTCGTGGGGTCCCTCCATCCCTGCTTGACGGCTGGATGATAGAGCCCCGCAAGCCCAAAGGCTAATGAGATGTACGCATTCCAGGTACTTAAAACGTGTGCCTCTCCTGCCTCCGGGGACTGAAAATGGAGTTGGAACACATGAAAAGAAAAAAGTCGACGGAGGGAGATAAGGCATGAATGTTATCGGTATCGGCAGGGGACGGTTGATCTGCATTGCCCTGCTGCTCT
The DNA here is from genome assembly GCF_002499755.1 of Methanoculleus sp. UBA291. Taxonomy (NCBI): domain Archaea; kingdom Methanobacteriati; phylum Methanobacteriota; class Methanomicrobia; order Methanomicrobiales; family Methanomicrobiaceae; genus Methanoculleus; species Methanoculleus sp. UBA291. The sequence goes on from NZ_DANC01000058.1 coordinate 4,424, forward strand.
TCATCCTCGCCGGTAGCGGCATGGCACATGCATCCGCTCAGCCGGATGAAGACGTGCGGATCGATTCGACGGATGACGGATTTTCGGTAGCGGATACGGAAAACGCCCGGCAAACGGCGCTTGAAACACCTGGGATAGGGGATACCGCGGCGTATCACGGGTCTAAAAGCGCATTCAGCGTATTTTATGATCCTGTTCTTCTGGGAGTTGCTCTGGGAGCCGTGATCGTGCTCTCGGCGGGGTACTATCTCATCCGAACGTATCGCAGGAGGAATGCGCCGTAATTCGGCGAGATTCGCGGTTTTTTCTTTGGATGACGAACTGAGATACTTACTGGGGTTTCGGTCTGGGATGAGGACCGGTTTACGGTAACGGTTTCATAAGAGGTGGATGGAGCATGCGGCAAAAGGTATCGATGGACGCAATCGTAACGGGACTGTTTGCCGTGATGCTCTTCCTCTTACTCTTCTACGACCCGCTCAGGAGGTTGCATCCGGCGCTCGATCCTCTCTTCATGCTCTTTGGTCGGGCTATCGGTCTCATTTTCCTGACGCTCCTTGTATTCTGCATCGTCGGCCTGATACTTCTCGTCATCCGGCGCCTGTATGGCTTTTGCCGTGGTGGATGGCGGCGATCTTCCGGCTAGAATCCAGTCGGGATACCGTCCTGGGTGCGAACGCCGGAGATTCACGACGGGATGTAGAGCGTCGTGACAGAAGATATCATATACGCCCGAACGTTCAGTTCATTGTAATCCCTCCCGGGGGAACGGGGCCGGGAATCGGTCTTTAGGCGATTGTCGGGTGCCTCCCGGCGATTCTTGTCCCGGGTCCGACGGCGGTGTCCGGGATGTGCATGACAGATGCAGGGAAAGGGGTGGGTCCACCGCAATCCCCGTGAAAAATGGTATTGGCAGGAGTTTATGAGGTACGTGCAGTATTCAGGCGGAACATTTCCGTCTTTTGCAGCATGCATCCACACGACTGAGGAATTCATCTGCGAAGGGCTGCATCCCCGACCCGGCGTATTCCGACACGCACCGATGAACGGCGGCATCCAGCACCGCCACATCGTCGTTGCCGATGTACCCGGCAAGGGCTTCGGCGGCCTCATCGCCGATCTCCCTGCAGCAGGTCGAGAAGGCAGCCGCATATCCGCTGCCTATATTGCTGACGGACAATTCAGGTCTGAGTACCGGCTCTTTTACAGTAAAGAGTGATGAATAGTCACCCCTGCCAGGGCAGCAGGGGATCCTGCCGACGGATGCAGGGGAGACCGAGGAGGGGTCGCGGATGTAGCCGATCCAGACACCGGCAGTGTGGGAGCCGTAGGTACAGGCAATGCCGATGCCGGCGAGCGTCTGGACCTTCTCCGGGCGGTTGTCCGCGGCCGCGGCCTCACGCACCCACTCCCGCAGGCTCAGGAGTTCTTCGGAGTCCCTGCCAGTGACGGAAGATTCCAGAACGGACAGGTACTTCCGGAACAGCGGTGGTAGCGACATGGTAATCTACGGGTCTCAGATCATCCGGTAGAACGGGTGATTTTCTTCCTGAATCTCCCCACCGAGTTCTTTGCATGCTTCACCGAGCACGATGTCGCAGAATGCGGCGGTGGTTGCCATCGGCTCCATGCTCTCGATCGGGCCGTACATGATGAGATCGGCCCCGAGGGTCATGGCAATGATATTGCAGCCGATATCGGGAGACGACCACGCGGCCTGCCGGATGCCGTCGATTCCCCCGAAGTAGTGGTGGAACATCTGCTCGGCGAGGGCTTCTTTGCCTTCGTATATCTGAGCCAACCCGTTCTTCCGCCAGCGCTTCAGCCAGGTCCAGGAGACGGTCATGTTGTGGTAGGCGCCGCCGCACGGAAGCCCGTGAATTGCCTTGCAGGCGAGGATATGCCGGAACGACCCGGCGGAGCCGAGCCCCAGCGGTGTTGCGGCGGTATCCAGGATCGGGCGGGTGATGCCGCAATCTTCCGCAATCTGCTTCATGCTCTTCTCCTGGCCGGCAACCCCGCCTTCGTTGAGCACCTTCTCTTTTCCTACGACCGTTCCGTCTCCCGGATTGAAGGCGAGCACGATGGCCGAGTTCACATTGCTGTTTTTGAGGGTCTCGATATTTTCGGGAGTGATCGACCCGTTGATCGAGTTGTAGATGGCGCGATCCGAGAGACCGACTTCATCGACGAATTTCGTGGCATGGGCGAGAGCGGCGGGGTCCGACGAATCCATCAGGAACGGAGTCCTGTTGTCGATGCTGTCGAACCACTGGAAGTAGTTCTCGAACGCCTCTCCGTGCTCCGAGATGATCTGGCAGAAAAAGGGGTTTCCAGTGAGATCGTAGAGCTCCTGGGTCCTGTTCCAGAGCGCTTCTGCTTTTTCCTTATCGATCTTCCCTGTGTGCTCGTCAAGGACGATCTCCTGTTTGTTGTAGAAGATGGATGCACCCAGCACCCGGGGGTGTTCTCCTGGCTGACCACCGATCTTTATACCGTTAAAATTCAGTACTGTCTGTTCTTTATCAAATCTAAACACAGTTCTCACGTCCTTTTCGTGACGTTGACAGCACAAATAAAGTAGATTTTCGTTAAAGAAAACTATTTTGTGCTATAAAAAAGTGGTGCTTCCGGCCATAAATATTTGTTGAAAGTGCGGGAGGTCGGGAGCGCGAGGAATGATACTTATTCGCGCTGATGAATCGGACGGTATCCTCTGCATATCTGCAATTATTAATTTTCTTTGAGAGGATACCGGGGATGTACTCCCGGGAGAATGAACAGGTGCGCGCCGTACAATACGCTGGAGCAACGGCACATGCCCGGGGAGATAGTCTCCGTCTTTTCGGACGTAACGGCTGCGTATTCGCTTTAATAACGCCCGTGCGACGACCCGGGGGCGGGTTATCCGGGCGGCCTGGCGGCGTCCCCGGATGTGGGTCCCATCGGAGTTTCTTTCTCCTGGAAAGAATCGGGTCCGCCGATTTTCTGGAACAGTCGCCGGAGATGCCGGGAAACGTGACAGAATTTATCATAACCCGGTGCTTCACATCATCTTATGAATGCTCAACGTAGCGTCCGGCGAAGTTCGTGGAGTCCTCTGATTTTTTTCCAGCGGCTTAACGAAAAGCCGCTGCAGTACGATCTTCGATTCTTTTTTGCGGTAGTTGTTGTCACAGCCGTCGTGTTCAATGCTATTACCCCTCTTTGCGGGGTCGTATCCGCCGGATGAATTCGAGATTGGATTACACCGGCTCGGGGTTCTGGTGTCGGGAATTCTCATCGGTTTACTGCAGGGTCTGATCTGCGGGGCGGTCGCCCTCCTGGGGATCAGCCTCATTGAGCATTTTTCCTGCTTTTCGTTGATGTACATCGGGGATTTGAAAAAAACAATGAAATCGGCGATCTATGCCCTGGCTCCCTTCGTCCTGTTTTTCTGGGCGGTTGTGATTGTACAGATCCCGTTTATGGACCTGCTGCTTCTCCTCGGTTTCGGTCTGGCGACCTATTTCGGCGTACGGATATTTCATGAGATGTCAAGGGATCGGGCCGCATTCCTCTCCCTTGCAACGAGCGTGGTTTTTGCGATCCTTTTCCATAGATGGGTCTTCGATTTTGGGTCGCTACTGTGATCTCTCCTTTTTTTGGCGGGATGTTCCCCTGTGGATGGTTGTTTCTTCAATGAATATTCGGATGGTCCGGACCCGCGGCTCCTGACCGGAGCGGTCTATGCCGCGGCGCTGATGATCGGCCGACGTCTAGCGATCCGTTCCGAGGCGGGCCACCCTGCGCCCGGACGCTGGAGGCGTCTCGATCCCCGACCCCCCGCTCCCGTCCGTCACCAGCATCGCCTCGATGCGGTTCACCTTCTTCTCCATTTCTTCGACGTGCTCGACCATTGCCTGTATCTTCTGTGCTTCTTCCTCTTTTCCGTGCGTTTGCTGTCCCAGAAGCGTATCGAGATACTTCTCGCTCCATCTCTTCGCTCTGTTTACGAAATAGCAGACGGTGAGATAACCATACGCAAGGATGAAGACAGGGAGCAATGCCGGCCAGATCGAACGTGCGACAACGGGGTTCGCCAGGGATACGAGGATGCTCATGACCAGCCACACCGTGATCGCGACTGCCGTCCAGGCGATCCAGTCCCCTTTCCGATTTAACTGTTCCTCCGTACCGTCTGCCGGGTCAATCGGCGTTCTGCGGCGCACCGTACTTCAGCCGGGTGATCTTTCTCTTCGGGGATA
>NZ_DANC01000017.1:0-11081 GCF_002499755.1 Methanoculleus sp. UBA291
ACAGCGGTGTCCGAACTTCCTTGATGAGTTGGAGCGGTTGTTCATCCATACAGATCACGGGCACCTGCGGGTCGTAGGGGCGCTGATAGAGGTCGATAAGATCCTCCATTCGGGCGACAAACTCTCCATTCTCTTCGGGTGGGATGACCCACGATTGACACAAATGCGGCTTAAGTTCGTTTTTTTAAGACCCGGCAAACGGTACTGTCTGAGATACTCTCAACAATCTTGAGTTCAACGAGGGTATCGGCAAGTAACTGTAATGTCCAGCGTGCTCGCCCCTCCGGTGGGGTGCTACAGGCAAGCGCGATGAGCCGGGCCTCCTTCTCACCGTCGAGGATCGGAGGGGTTGGCGGAGTGTCGCGCGGTTTGCGCTCCAGAGCACTTTCGAACCCCTGCTCAACAAACCGTTTTCGGACGTTTGAGACGGTCTTAGAGTGACAATGAAGATACGACGCGATCGCCGCATCGGTTTTTGGAGGAACGCCATCTCCAGCATTGATGTCAGCATTCAGGAGGATCTGGGCATTGCGGATACGATAAGCGGGAGCTGCCCCTCGCTTAACGAGAGCGATGAGTTGAGAGCGCTCAGATTCGGTCAGATCAACAAGGTAAATTTTATCCATGCTATTTTATAGAGTGCCACTCAATAATATTGTTGGGATGCATGGGAAGAATTAGGTGAAACGATGCACTAGTAGGAGAGTATACTGTTACGTAATCAATATTTGAGCGGGTATTGGTCCCACCATCATTTGTCGCTGTAAGATTTACCGTATAATTTCCAGCCCCCTCATAGATATGGACAGGATTTTGTTCATTTGATGACTGTCCGTCACCAAATTCCCAATACCAGGCGGTTGCCTGATTGACGGACATGTCTTTGAACGCCACAGGAAGAGGAGAAGGCCCTGATGTTACATTCGACGTAAAATTAGCAATTGCCGCAAACGAATAATTTTTCACATCGCCCTGGGCGATATTGTCCTCTATGGTTAGTTTTTCAATTAACGAGCTATTATCGAGTCGGACGGTTTGCAGTTGGAAATCTGCAGGCTCGTTGCCGTAGACAGTTGCAGTATAATCTCCATCAAGCGGGTTCGGAATGATCGCTATACCTATCGTATACGAGTCATTGTAAACGATAGGGGGCAAATAGATTGCTTCCGGGATTTCATTCACCGAATAATTCGTCTGCCCGGATACGATTGTCCCTACTCTCCTGCCCATCGGATCGGTTACAAGTGCATCAACCCTTGTAGATCCTACTGGAGCAACCCAGACTGCTGCCATTATCTGGCCCGGCGGATAAAATTCATTTTGAAATACCTCACTGGCATAGAGAGCATCCCCAAAAGAGGGTAATCTCCGATTTACAGCAGACGTGTTCTGGTTCCCTCCCCCCAAATATGATGAATCCGAGATCGTCACAGATTCCCAGGTAACGTTATACGGCATCGATATCGGAGAAGGATCATAGGGGAGGACATCGATTTTTAATTTAAACAGTATCCCGTTCAAAAGCAGGAAATCAAGAAGTTCCTTTGCCGGGTTCCCCGAAACATAATCGGTTTTGTACCACCCCTCATCATCGTTAATCATAACGTTTCTTGCAAATGGAGAAGCAGGATCTTCGGAAACAACATCAGCTGTAACAAGATGCACATGAGTATCGTTTTCAATTTGTGACTTCAATTCAACCCATACCCAACTAGAGGGTGCCCCTTGATTTACGACGACTTGAATAAATGCCATCACCCCACGTACCGTGGGCGAGTGTTCGTTAAAGTAGCCCACCCAATATGAACCTACCACCGGTATTCCTTTAAGTGATGGAACATTCTGGTTAAAAGTCACATTAATTGTATGCGAACTGCGCACATTTTCGAATGTGTAGCTGGGTTCCTGCCATGGGTATGATACGCCGTCAATATACACTTGATCGACGGCATGGCCATTATCTGCAATAAATCTGAATGTGACAGACTCTCCTCCCTGCAGAGTCACGGGGGTCGAGGGAACTATTGAACCACCGGGTCCCGCATGCGGTGTAATAGTTGCAAGCCATTGAATAGTGAAAGGGCTGCTTGCAACGAGAGAGTCCCAATAAAAAACAACTCTGTAATATGCAAAACAAGTTTGATGTTCTGTATATTCGGTTAAATACGCATAGCCGTTCGAATCTGAAACCCCTGTACCAATTTGAGTCCATTGAATTCCATTCGCCGAACGCTGGAAAGAACAACTCACTCCAGGAATAGGCGAGCCGTCAGTATAGTATAAACGTCCGGAAATAGTAATTGGTTAATCAACAAAAAAATTATACGTAGCAGATGTCCGATCTCCGGATAAACTGTACATTTCAGACAGCTGTGTATCTATTAGGCCAGATTGGCCGTTTTCAGACAGGTTGGATGCTACGGCGACGCACAGCGGTTCCGTCGGTTGATCCGCAGCAGCGATAGAAAAACTCATTGAAATACTTAAAAGCACAATAATTATCCCGATTTTCATGCGCATGTAATTCATTTTGAGAACCCCCGCCCTCGAAAATATATACAATGAGGATGGCATAAATTATTTCGATGAAAAGTATATATTTATATATAAGTGTTGCGTTCGCGTATCCTCAAAATATAACCGCTATTTCAAGATAGGGATCGATTCCATCGGGTTGTTGACATCAAAACCCCCTCTCCGTGTTCAGGAAACCCAAAAGGCTGGAGAACTTATCTGTCGCCTTTCACCGGCTCTAGAGGGGAGCCACAGGTCATCTAAATGCGTCCGTCCTCCAAACAGCTATGAAAGCACTGCGGGTTACGGACTCGATCGGTGAATATCGGCTCTGCCCTACCCCCCTTACCGACACCCTTCTCCAGGACTTCCTCTCCCGCAGATTTTACCTGGATCCGTGCAACAGTGCCGGAGGGTGAGCCGTGGGAGAACCTTCATGGACATGGGGACAGAGGGGAGGGGACGTCCCCCCGGTACGAATGCCTTCACGGGTTCCCAAAAAGTCGAAAAGAGAGGTCGCCGCCTACTCCGCAAACTCTTCGTAGAGGTCCACCACCCCCCCGACGACGATCACCGCCGGAGGCCGGACGCCGACGGCACGGGCTTTTTCGGCGATATCGGCGATGGTCCCGACCGTCACGCGCTGGTCCGGCCGGAGACCCCGCTCGATGACGGCTACCGGGGTTGCGGGGTCTTTCCCGTGCGATACAAGGGCGTCTGCGATGGCGGGGAGGTTTTTTACGCCCATCAGGATGACGAGGGTCCCCTTCAGGCGCGCGAGGGCCTCCCAGTCGAGGGCGGACTCGGGCTTTGTCGGGTCTTCGTGGCCGGTGATGAAGGTCACCTCCGACGCATAATCCCGGTGGGTGACCGGTATCCCGACCATCTCCGGGACGGCGATAGCGCTTGTAATGCCCGGCACGACCTCGACGGCGATGCCGTGCTCCCGGAGCGTCTCCATCTCCTCTCCGCCGCGGCCGAAGAGGAAGGGGTCCCCCCCTTTCAGGCGCACGACCGTTTTTCCCGCTTTCACCCGCTCGACCATCAGCGCCTCGATCTCGTCCTGCTCCAGGGTGTGGCTGCCGCCGTACTTCCCGCAGTCGATAAGCTCGGCATCCTTCGGGAGCGTCGCGAGGATCTCCTCCCCCGGGAGCTGGTCGTAGAGGATCACGTCCGCCGAGTCGATCACCTCACGGGCCTTCATCGTCAGAAGACCGGGCCCGCCCGGCCCGGACCCCACAAGATACGCTTTTCCCGTCATGGTTTTATCCCCAGTGCCGCATAGGCTTCCCGGATCAGGTCGCCCGCCTGCCGGGCGAGCGCCCGCCCGCACTCCCGGGCTTCGCCGACGGTCGCGATATGCCGCTCAATCCGCTCCCACCGGGAGCCGTCGAGCGCGAGGACCTCGGCGATCAGGTTTCCGTCCCGGCAGTAGATTCCCTGCGGGGTGAAGCACCCGCCGCCGACCTCCTCCATGACGGCCCGCTCGATCTCTACGTCGAAGCGGGTGGGCCCATGGTCGAGCGCCGCAAAGGCCCCGGCGACGGCCGGGTCGTCCCGGCAGACGACCGCGATCGTGCCCTGGTTCGGCGAAGGCACGAACCGGTCGGTGGGGAGCGGCTCCCCGGGGAGCGTGAGCCCGAGGCGCTCGAGCCCCGCCTCTGCGAGCACGATGGCGTCGTAGCGCCCCTCGCGGAGTTTCCGGACCCGGGTGTCGACGTTCCCTCTGAGTTGCTCCACCGAGAGCGCAGGGTCGTCGCGGAGGAGCTGGGCGCGCCGCCGGGTGCTCGACGACCCTACGATGCGGACCGCTTCAAGGGGACCCTCGTGTGCGAGGAAGTCGGCGGGCGAGTCGCGTTCGAGCACCGCGGGACAGACGAGCCCTGCCGGCCGCTCCGCGGGGATGTCCTTCATGCTGTGCACCGCGGCGTCGATCTCGCCGCGGAGGATCGCGTCGTCGAGCGCCCGGACGAAGACGCCCTGCCCCCCGATGGCGTGGAGCGGGACCCCTGTTGCGGTGTCGCCCGCGGTCGTGACCGTGACGACCTCCGCTTCGATGCCCCGGTCTGCGAGCATGCCGACCACCTTCTTTGTCTGCGCGAGCGCGAGCGCGCTTCCCCGCGTGCCTATCCGGAGAGACATGATCCGTATGCGTCCGCTATCCGCTCGACGTCCGATTCGGTGTGTGCGGCGGAGAGGAAGTTCGTCTCGAACTGCGACGGCGGGAGGAAGATCCCGGCATCGAGCATCGCCTTCCAGAACCGCGAGAACGCCTCCGTGTCGCACTCTTTGACCTCCCGGTAGTTTCGCGGCGGTGCGTCGCGGAAGAAGTGCTTGAAGAGCGAACCCATCCTGACGAACGATCCTCTATGCGCGTCCGTAGCGACCTCCCCGATAGCCCGCACGGCCTCGTCGAGCCGCCGGTAAACCTCCGGGTGCTCGTGGAGGTGGCGAAGGGTCGCATACCCCGCCGCGAGGCTCGCCGGGTTGCCGCTGAACGTGCCTGCCTGGTAGACCGGGCCCGAGGGGGCGATCAGGTCCATGATCTCACGCCGCCCTCCGAAGGCCCCGATGGGGAGGCCGCCGCCGATGATCTTGCCGAACGTGACGAGGTCCGGCTTTATTCCGTAGCGCACCTCCGCGCCGCCGATCCCGACCCGGTAGCCGGTGATCACCTCGTCGAGGATGAGGAGGACGTTGTGGGCGGCGGTGATCTCCCGGACGTCGGCGAGGTAGCCGTCGTCGGGAAGGACCGGGCCGATGTTCCCCATGACCGGTTCGAGGATGAACGCGGCGATGTCGTCGTTCCCGGCAAGAAGCGCCTCGAGCCCCTCGGAGTCGTTATAGGGGACCTGTCGGGTATGCGCCGCGAAGTCCGCAGGGACGCCCGCGGAGTCGGGCACCCCGAGAGTGGTCGCCCCCGATCCGGCCTTCACCAGGACCGCATCGTGGGCGCCGTGGAATCCCCCTTCCACCTTGACGATGTCCTGTCTTCCCGTATATCCGCGAGCGAGCCGGATCGCGGCCATCGTCGCCTCCGAGCCCGACGAGACGAACCGGACCATATCGATCCCGGGGTGATCGCCGGTGATGACCTCCGCAAGGTCGATCTCAAGCGGCGTCGGTGTTCCGTAGAGCCATCCTTTCTCGATCTGACGCTCTATGGCCTCTCGAACCACCGGGTGGGCATGGCCGAGGATGAGGGGGCCGTAACCGAGGCAGCAGTCGATGAGATCGACGCCGTCGACGGTCGAGAGGTGCGCTCCGCTCGCATGCTCAACGTAGAATGGATAGGGCTTGATGGCCCGGACGGGGCTGCTGACGCCGCCGGGCATCAGGACTTTCGCCCGGAAAAAGAGGTCACTGCTCTTCATCGAGCCACCTCGCTACGTCTTCTGCATAGTAGGTGATGATGAGGTCGGCCCCGGCCCGCTTGATGGCCGTGAGGCTCTCGAGGGCGACGGCCCGCTCGTTCAGCCACCCGCGCTCCGCGGCCGCCTTGATCATCGCGTACTCCCCGCTGACCTGGTAGGCCGCGACCGGAAGGCCGAACTCCGTTACGGATGCAAGGATGTCAAGGTATATCCCGGCCGGCTTGACCATCAGCATATCCGCCCCCTCGGCCGCATCCAGCTCCGACTCCATCACCGCCTCCCGGGCGTTTCCCGGGCTGATCTGGTAGGTCGTCCGGTCGCCGAACGAGAACCCCGAGCCCGCCGCGTCGCGGAACGGCCCGTAGAGAGCGCTCGCGAACTTCGAGGAGTAGGACATGATCAGGACCTCCGTATAACCGGCGGCATCCAGGGCCTGCCGGATTGCCTGCACCATGCCGTCGAGCATACACGACGGCGCAACGATGTCGGCGCCGCTCTCCGCGTGGGAGACGGCGATCCGTGCCATCAGCGCAAGCGAGGGGTCGTTTAAGAGGTCCGGGCCGTCGGCCGTCTCCCCGACGATGCCGCAGTGGCCGTGGTCGGTGTACTCGCAGGCGCAGACATCGGTGATGACGACCATCTGCTTCAATCGTTCTTTGATGCTCCGGACGGCCCGCTGGACGCCGCCGTTTTCCGCGTAGGCCCCGGTCGCCTCGCTGTCTTTTGCGGCCGGGATTCCGAAGAGGATAACCGCCCGGATGCCGGCGTCGCGGAGGCGTTCACAGTAATCGGCGGCTCCGTCCACCGGGTAGCGGAACTGCCCCGGCATTGACGCGATGGGAAGCGGTGCATCGATCGATTCGTCCACGAAGACCGGCATGACGAGGTCGGTCTTCTGAAGTTCAGTTTCACGGAGGAGCGGCTGGATGATTCTCCGCCGCACCCGTCTCATTCTTCGTTGTGGAAACATGGTTCTCCCCGGGTAATAGCCCTCATCAGGGCATCTGCCGTTTTCATATCGCCGCACTCGGCGCACGCGCGGATAGAAGTCGTCGCGTCGAAGAGGAGCTTCTTCGTGAGCGCCCGGCTGAGGTCGTCGACGACCTCGGTCGTGCGGTCGGCCTCTCCCCCAAGGCGGGCGAGCGCCCGGTCGCGTTCACGCACCCGTATCGACTCCGCCCAGGTGTAGAGGAGGGCGAGCGTTTCGTCGGCCGCCGTCCGCCGGAGGAGACGGATGAAGTGGTCGAGTTCCTCGTCGATGATCCCCCGCGCCCGGTCCGCCTCGGTCCTCCGGGAGTCCATGGCAGCGTCGTTGACGTTCCGAAGGTCGTCGATGGTGAAGAGGTGCACGCCCTCGATGGACCCTACCTCCTCCTCGACGTCGCGGGGCTGGGCGATGTCGATGAAGATCAGGTGGCGGGGGTGCCGGTCAAGCGGCCAGAGGCGCTCTTCCATCACCTCCCGGACACCCTCGGTCCGGATGACCGGATGCGGCGCGGCGGTGCAGGAGATGACGACGTCGGAGAGTGCGATGTAGCGGTAGAGGTCCTTGAAGTTGACCGCACGCCCCCCGATCTTCTCCGCCAGCATCACCGCGCGGTTGTAGGTCCGGTTGGCGACGTAGATGGCCGTGAGGCCTTTCGCAGAGAGCGCCTGCGTCACCAGGAGCCCCATCTCTCCGCTCCCGATGACCAGGATGTGCCGGTCGCGCAGGGTGCCGAGCAGGCTTTCTGCAAGCGTCACGGCGGCGGAACCGACTGAGACCGAACCCCGGTTGATCTGCGTCTGGCGTCGGACCCGGACGCCCACGTGCACCGCCTTGTTGACACAGAGTCTGATGACGTTGTTCGCGGTCCCTGCCTCCTCTGCAGCCGCGAGCGCCCGTTTGAGCTGTCCGAGGATCTGGTCCTCGCCGACGACCAGGGAGTCGATACCCGCGGCAAGTTCCAGGAGATGGCGGGGCACGGCCTCGCCCTCGAGGACCATGAAATCGTGCCTGCCCTGCTCCTGCAGGAACCCTTCAAGACCCCGCGCGTCGCCCTGCACCAGGACCTCGACGCGGTTGCAGGTCTGCAGCAGGAGGGCGCCCCGGAACCGGTTCCGTGCTTCGTGGAGGAACGCCGCCTCGTCGGGGAACCGGAACGCTTCGAGCGTGGCGATGTCTGCGGTGTGATGGTTCACGCCTGCGAGCGCGAGCGGTGTCGTGCACGGTTCAGGCATGCAGGTACCTCTCGATCGCTATCGCGCGTGCCCGGTCGTAGTCGGAGGCAAGCGCCTCCCGGACCTCATCGTCCGAGAGGATATTCCAGAGGATGCGGGATCTCTTCTCCTGCACAGGTTCGGTCTCTCGGAGCATCGTGCGCATCTCGTCCTGCAGGTCGATCATCCGGTCGAGGTCTGCGTACTCCGTTTCGAGTCTCATGCGGAGGTACCGCGAGACGGCGGGGCTCTTTCCCAGGGTGCTGATCGCGACCAGGTAGCGGCTGCCCCGGACGACCGAAGGGACGATGACGTCGCCGGATTTGCCGGCGGCGTTGTTGAAGAGGACCCCCACCCCGGCGCATACTCTCCCGATACGGTCGTTGAGGTGTGGGTCCGGCGTCGCGGCTACCGCAAGGAACGCACCCGCGAGAATGTCCCTGAGTGCATCGTCCGTGAAGATCGAGAGGTCGGCCTCCCGTCGCCGGACGGCGAGACCGTCAAGGTCCGGCGAGAACGTACGGCTGATCACCGTCACCTCCGCCTCATGCTCGAAGTACGCAGCCTTTCGGGCACCGACGCCGCCTCCCCCGAAGATGAGCACCTTCCTGCCCGTCAGGTCAAGCATGAGAGGGATCATTTCTATGTATACTGTGGCGAACGGACTACATTAACCTGTTGAAAATGCCCATTTTCCTCAGGACAACGGGTATATCTCCGTGATTCTCCCTGTCGGGACCCGTTCGTCCGGAGAAGGTTTTAATCGTGGGGAGATCGTTAAGGTAGGTATGGCTGAAGAGATGTATGCACTCAGCAGGCTGGAAGCCGCCTTCGACCGCACGAAGGACCTGCTCTGGCCGTTTCGGTGGGGCGTCTGGCTCCGTCTGGCCGTGATTGCGCTCTTTCTGGGAGGGGGCGCCAGTCTCCCGAACATCCCTCAGAGTTACGGCGGGGACGACCTTTCGCCCGGTGTTGCCTGGTCTCCCGAACTCGCGCTGCTGATCGTGGCGCTCGTCATCGTTGCGCTGGCCCTCGCCGTCCTCTGGATGTTTATCGGTTCGACGATGCAGTTTGTCTTCGTCGATATGCTCAGGACGGGAGAGATCCGTCTGGGACGTTTCTTCCGGGAGCGGCTCGGGAAAGGGGTGCGGCTCTTCATCTTCCAGTTCGCTCTTACGCTGCTCCTGGTCCTTGCCGTTTTCGCGCTCGTCGTCATGCTCATAGGCGTGGACGGCAGCGCTGCAACGCCGTTCCTGCTCCTCGCACTCATTCCGGCCTTCCTGGTCGTGGCCCTCCTCTTCGGGATCGTCTTCCTCCTGACGACCGACTTCGTCGTCCCGATCATGATCCGTGAGGACTGCGGCGTCATCGAAGGATGGCGGCGGCTTATCGGCGTCATATCCGCAAATTTCTGGCAGACCGCCGTCTACATCGTCGTGAAATTCGTGCTGGGCCTCATCGCCGCGATCGTGCAGGCGATCCTGGTCATCCTTGCACTGCTGGTCATTGCGATACCGTTCATCCTCGTCGGGATCGTCTTCCTTGCCGCACTTCAGGCGAACATCCTGCTCCTCCTCGCCCTCGTCGTCCCCTACCTCGTCATCGCCATCCCGGTTGCGCTCCTGATCGCGGTGCCGTTCGTCACGTTCTTCCGGTACTACGGGCTGCTGGTGCTTGCGGGGCTCGCACCGGAATATCATCTCCTTCCGGAATAATCCTTTTTTTAGCCCGGCAAGCACCCGTGTCGCGGGCCGATCCGGGGGAGAGAAAGGCTCATCCCTCATGGGCGTCATGAACCTCATCAAGCAATGGTCGAGATCGAGCCGCTGGTAATCCTTGCCCTGGCTCTGGGGCCGGGGGTCTTCTGGGCGTGGTACTTCTACCGGAGGGACCGGTTCGAGCCCGAGCCGGCGTCCCTGATCGTGATGATCTTCCTTCTCGGCGTCCTCGTCACGTTTCCCGTGGCCTTCGTCGAGGGGTTCTTCGGCCTCTTCATCGCATCCCCTCTGATCATGGGGGTCGTCGTCGCGCCCGTCGTCGAGGAGTACGGCAAGTTCTGGGTCGTGCGCCGGTTCGCCTACAAAAACACCGAGTTCAACGAGCCGATGGACGGTATCGTCTACGCCGCAGCCGCGGCTCTCGGGCTCGCATCGCTCGAAAACGTCCTCTACGTCTTTTCGGCGTACGTGACGTCGCCGTCGCTTGCGCTCGGTACTATCGTCGTCCGGGCGATCTTCTCGGTCCCCGGGCACGCGCTCTTCTCCAGTGTCTGGGGCTATGCCCTCGGTCGGGCCAAGTTCTCGGCCGCCGAAGAACGTTCGGGGATTGTCCTCCGGGGGCTTCTTCTCGGCATGGCGCTGCACGCCATCTTCAATTTTCTGCTCTTCACTGCCGATATCGTCGCATACGCCCTGATCATCTTCGTCCTGGTCCTGATACCGGGGCTCTGGATGCTCGCCAACCGGAATATCCGGGACGCGCTCGACCACGGGCGGCGGTAGGAGCGCGGGATGGTGCGCTCCGCCCCGGGCAGAACCCCCGGTCCGGGCCGCGATTCGATAGGCTTATTATCCAGAAAATCTCATGTTGTAAGGCACACAGGTGCGGGAACACCGGCGTGCGCCGATAGTGTAGTGGTTATCACTAGGCGTTGCCAACGCCTAAACCCGGGTTCGAGTCCCGGTCGGCGCATCCTGACTTCAGGTTCGATTCTCCTTCTCGGATTCCCGTAGTTTCTGTAATTCCTTCTCCTGACATCAGTTTTTAAGAACGAGTCAACTACTCCCTGATTTGTTCGGGGTACCGCATCGACTGCCTGTGAACTCCCCCACACCTTTGCGGATGAGGACAGAAGTAGTTGAAGTCATCCTAAAAGTTTCCAGCGGCTGACGATTCCTATAGTTCAGAGCATTCTGTCGCCTCCTCGCGAAAAATTGAGAGATCTCTGGCGTCAAACCTCTGATACGGCTCCTCTCTGGGTATCGCCACGCGGGG